>JAAYFX010000243.1 GCA_012728025.1 Clostridiales bacterium | reverse complement strand
TCTTTAAAATTCTCTTAGCATGAAAACAGGGCTGCGGTAAGATTAATCTTACCGCAGCCCTGTTTTCATGCTAAGAGAATTTTAAAGATAAAGTGATACAGCACAGGTCAAGCAAAAAGGCAGGTGCAGTCAGCAAGACTTGCGGGGACTTCCTTTCAGTCAGACCGACGCAGGTTTTATAAGAGGCTCAGGAATTTTTAAAGCCTGCCCAGCCAAAGCTCCGGCATGGCATCCGAGGGCATTTGCAAGCCGGCTCTGGGACTTAGGGAAACGCTTCCCACTTTTGGCCCGTCGGGCAGGCAGCTTCTTTTAAACTGCTGGCTGAAAAAGCGCCTTAAAAAAACCTTAAGCCAATAAACTATGGTCTCTTCATCATATACTCCCTCGAAGGCATTTTGTGCAAGGCGCAATATCTTCTTTGGGCGATAGCCCCAACGTAAGAAGTAATAAAGGAAGAAATCATGTAGCTCATAAGGGCCAACAAGCTCCTCGGTTTTCTGGGAAATCTCCCCGTCCTCGGCAGGCAAAAGCTCCGGAGACACAGGGGTATCCAGTATGTCGGATAAAAGCTCTTTAAGCCCACTGTCAGAGCTTTCCTCAAGTATATACTCCACCAAATGACGAACCAAAGTTTTTGGGATGCCACTGTTAACAGCGTACATGGACATATGGTCGCCGTTATAGGTTGCCCAGCCGAGAGCCAGCTCGGACATATCCCCAGTTCCCACAACAAGGCCATCTGTGCCGTTGGCTATATCCATGAGCACTTGAGTGCGTTCTCTGGCCTGAGCATTTTCATAGACAGAGTTTTTAACATCCTCACTGTGACCGATGTCTGAAAAATGCCTGCGTACAGAGGTGCTTATGTCAATAATGCGCAAGCTGGCAGAAAGCTTTTCCGCCAGTTCTTTTGAGTTTTCCAAGGTTCGCTCTGTTGTGCCAAAGCAGGGCATGGTAACGGCGATAAGGCTCTCCCTCGACATGGAAAGTGTGTCCATGGCTCGGGCGCAGATAAGAGCTGCAAGGGTGCTGTCCAGTCCGCCGGAAACACCAAGGACAAGGCTTTTGCAGCCTGTGTGCTCAATGCGATTTTTAAGCCCCAAAGCCGCAATTTGCAAAACTTCCTCACAACGTGTTTTTCTCTCGGCAGGGTCCTCGGGAACAAAGGGCAGGGGAGAAAATTTGCGGCTTAGCGCTGTTTTTTCAAGACTGAGGCTAAAGCGGCGAAGATGAGCGTAATCATTATAAGCAGAGGGAAAACTGCTCATTCGCCGGCGCTCATAGGAAAGGCGGGAAATATCAAGCTCCGTCTCGCAAAGCCCTGTGCTAAAGCGCTTGCTTTGCAGCAAAAGGCCGTTTTCGGCTATTAGCCTGTGGCCGGAAAAAACCATGTCAGTGGTGGATTCGCCCTCACCGGCGCCGGCATAGATATAAGCGCAGATAAGCCTTGCCGACTGACTTTTAACAAGACTTTCACGGTAAGCGGCCTTAGCTGCCCCCTCACTGTCGGCGGAAAGGTTCATAATAAGCGTTGCCCCATAGGTGGAGAGCTTTTGGGAAGGTGGACAGTGGGAACAAAGGTCCTCGCCTATTTCAACGCCGACACTTAGGCCCTCCACGCTATCGCAGGGGAAAACAAGGTCAGTTCCCATAAATGTTTCCCGTCCTGCAAAGGTAAGAGCCTGAACGGAAGCTTCCCCTTGGCTAAAGTAGCGGCCTTCGCAAAGCTCGCCGTAGTTTGGAATGATGGTTTTTGGAACAAGACCCAAGATGTCTCCATGGCAGCAAACAGCGGCACAGTTATAAAGCTTCCCCCAGCGTTTTACAGGCAGACCCACAGCAAACATAAGGTCAAGCTCCGAGGTGTGAGCCAAAAGGGAACTTAAGGCCGCCTCGGCAGCAGAGAGAAGGGTATCTTGTAAAAATAAATCTCTGCAGCTATAACCTGTTAAACAAAGCTCCGGCAAGGCCAGAAGCTTTATCTGTCTTGCCGCCGCCTGCTTTATTAGGGTTAGGGCAGAATTTTTGTTATACTCACAGTCTGCCACCCTAATTGCGGCAGTGCCCGAGCCAACTTTTATAAATCCATCAATCATGAGGCACCGCCTCCGGTAAAGCAAAATACTAAAAACAGCACGAAAACTATGAGGAAAAGTATGCTCCCAAAGGGGCCAATCATTTTTACAAAGTCTCTGCCAGTGTTCATTTTGACCTCCAATCAAGCCTATTTACGCCCAAAGCCCCCGCACCGGCGCAAAGGCGCAGACACAAGGACATTTGGGCGGTTTCTCCCGATTTTAATAGCTTATTCGGGAGGAAATATATTCGGGAAGCTCATCTATGGGAATGCGCACCTGTGCCATGGAGTCACGCTCACGAACGGTGACACAGTTATCTGCCGCCATCTCGTCGTCACCAACGGTCTGGAAGTCTATGGTTATGCAGAAGGGGGTTCCAATCTCGTCCTGACGGCGGTAACGCTTACCTATGGAACCGGCATCGTCATACTCCACCATAAAGAGCTTAGAAAGTTTTTCATAAATAGCCTGTGCCGTAGGTGCAAGCCTTTCATTTTTTGAAAGGGGAAGAATTGCGGCCTTTATGGGCGCCAGCGCTGGATGGAAACGCATGACCACACGAATATCATCATTGCCCTTTTTGTCTTTGCCAACAACCTCCTCGTCATAGGCTTCAACTATAAAGGCAAGGGTGACACGGTCGGCTCCCAGTGAAGGCTCAACCACATAGGGGATATAGTGCTCATTTTTCTCTTGGTCAAAATAGCTCATATCCTGACCAGAGTGCTTCTGGTGCTGCTTAAGGTCATAGTCTGTGCGGTCGGCAACGCCCCAAAGCTCGCCCCAGCCAAAGGGGAAAAGATACTCAAAGTCTGTGGTTGCCTTGGAGTAGAAAGAAAGCTCTTCCTTTTCGTGGTCACGCAGGCGAAGGTTTTCATCCTTCATATTAAGATTAAGCAGCCAGTTGTGGCAGAAGCTGCGCCAGTATTCAAACCAATACAGGTCTGTGCCCGGCTCGCAGAAAAACTCAAGCTCCATTTGCTCAAACTCACGTATGCGGAAGATGAAGTTTCCGGGGGTAATCTCGTTACGGAAGCTCTTACCTATCTGGCAGACGCCAAAGGGGATTTTGCGCCTTGTTGTCCGCTGGATGTTTTTAAAGTTGACAAAGATGCCCTGAGCCGTTTCCGGACGCATATAAACCTCGGTTGCCCTGTCCTCTGTAACACCCTGATGGGTTTTGAACATAAGGTTAAACTTGCGTATATCCGTAAAATCGGACTTGCCGCAGCCGGGGCAGGGAATATTTTTTTCCCTTATGCATATAACCATGTCCTCATGGGTCATGGCCTCAACGTTTATGCTGTCGTCGGGGTTTTGAAAGAGCCATTCTTCAATAAGCTTATCGGCACGATGGCGCATTTTGCAAGACTTGCAGTCTATAAGGGGGTCGTTAAAGGTGGAAACATGACCCGAGGCCACCCAGACCTGAGGGTTCATTAGGATGGCAGAGTCCAGCCCCACGTTATAGGGATTTTCCTGAACAAACTTTTTCCACCAAGCCTGCTTAACATTGTTTTTAAGCTCCACACCCAAGGGGCCATAGTCCCAAGAGTTTGCAAGCCCTCCGTATATTTCGCTGCCGGAATATACTATGCCTCGATTTTTGCACAGGGCTACGATTTTGTCCATGGTTTTTTCTTTGTTTTGCATTTTTGTAAACTCCTTTACCCATAGCTGGCGGCCATGGGAAATTATAATATTAGGGCGTGTTGACACAAGCGCTCAAGGTCCATCTTTTGGCGCATTTTGCATCATGCTGCGTTAAGTTTTCTTGAAGCCTGACACAAAATCCACTCAAAATCTGTATATTTCGGATAGTGTCAACTCGCCCTAGAAAGCGGCTTTGCCGCATCCTTTTAGTATGAGGAAAACTTTGAGACTAAGGTTTTTTCTTCCCAAGTTTTCTTTTAATGCCGTCAGGCCCTATGACATAGGTATTGTCCAAGGTCTGGCGGGCGCCCTTTCTCCAAGAGGCTATATACTCTGCCCGAAGCTCCTGCTGTTCTTTTTTTTCTTCTTCGCTAAGCTGACGCTGCCTTGAAAGACGGGCAAGCTCGTTTATCCTGTCAATCTTTTGCTGTTCCATATTAATACTCCTGCTTGTACGGCGGAAAATTAGTCCCAAAGGCTTAGTTTTTAAGGCTGTGCAAGGGTGCGGGAATTCTGCCGCCTCTAGCTATCATAAGAGCGGGAGAGCAGGTGTTAACCGGCATTACAGGTGCCCTGCCTAAAAGTCCGCCGAAATCAATAATGTCTCCCACAGTTTTTCCAATGGCGGGGATAATGCGCACTGCCGTGGTTTTGTTATTCACCATGCCAATTGCCGCCTCGTCGGCTATTATACCCGAAATAATGTCGGCACTTGTGTCTCCGGGGATGGCAATCATGTCAAGACCCACAGAGCAAACGCAGGTCATGGCCTCAAGCTTTTCCAAACTGAGGTTTCCTGCCATGGCCGCTCTTATCATGCCGGCATCTTCGGAAACGGGGATAAAGGCACCGGAAAGACCGCCAACATTAGAGCTTGCCATAACGCCGCCTTTTTTTACAGCGTCGTTTAACATGGCCAAGGCTGCCGTTGTTCCCGAAGCGCCCACACTGGAAAGTCCGATTTCCTCTAAAATATCCGCCACGCTGTCTCCGATGGCCGGAGTTGGGGCAAGAGAGAGGTCAACAATGCCAAAGGGAACGTCTAAGCGGCGGGAGGCCTCCTGAGCCACAAGCTGACCCACTCTTGTTATGTGAAAGGCCGTTTTCTTAATGGTTTCCGCAACAACATCAAGGGGCTGACCCTTGCAATATTTAAGAGCCTCGGAAACAACGCCAGGGCCGGAAACACCCACGTTTATTTCACACTCAGGCTCGCCCACTCCGTGGAAAGCCCCTGCCATAAAGGGGTTATCCTCCACAGCGTTGCAAAAAACCACAAGCTTTCCGCAGGCAAAGCCATCTGATAATTCGGCTGTGCGGCGGATAATCGTTCCCATTTCACGAACGGCGTTCATGTTTATTCCCGCTCTGGTGGTGCCTATGTTAACACTTGAGCAGACAAGGTCAGTTTCCGAAAGAGCCTCGGGTATGCTGCGGATAAGCCGAGCGTCGCCCTTGGTGCAGCCCTTGTGGACAAGGGCTGAATAGCCACCGATAAAATCCACACCAACGGTTTTTGCCGCCTTGTCAAGAGCCTTTGCCAAGGGAAGATAATCTTCTGCCTCGCAGGACTCCGCCACTATGGAAATGGGGGTTACGGAAACACGCTTATTTACTATGGGAATGCCAAACTCCGAAGAAATTTGCTCGCCGGTTTTAACAAGGTTTCCTGCAAGTCGGCAGATTTTGTCATAAACCTTTTCGCTGCAAATGTTAATGTCGGGATGGCAGCAGTCACGAAGAGAGATGCCCATGGTTATGGTGCGAACGTCTAAATGCTGCTGGTCTATCATCTCGATAGTCTGTAAAATTTCACCTTTATTTATCATAATAAACTCCGCCTTATATCCTGTGCATAGCGTTGAAAATTTCCTCACGCTGGATGCGGATGTTAAGGTCAAGGCTATCTCCAAGAGAAGAAAGCTCGGCAGAAAGAGTCTCAAAGGAAATTTCACAGCCAGCGGCATCCACAAGCATAATCATCGTAAAACTGTCGTGCAAAATGGTTTGGCTGATGTCTAGGATATTAACTTTTTTCTCTGCGAGAAGAGTGCAGACAGCGGCGATTATACCAACCCTGTCTTTTCCGATTACCGTTACAAATGCGCGCATAAAGAGAATACTCCTTTAATTCATTGTGCCCAGCTCGTCAAGGGTAAGCTCGAAAGCGGGGATAAAGTTTTCTATAAAATAATGCAGTTCCGGCAGGGGATTTTCCTTAAGAGTGCTAAGAAGCTGGGCCTCTGCCGAGACAAATTCGTTATTGCCTGCCTTGCGCTCCTCAATACATTTTATATAAGCGGAAAGCTTGTCCGCCGCCTTTACATAGGCCAAAGTTTCCCCGTCTATGCCTGAAAAAACCGCTGTGTAGGAGCTGCGAAGCTCCGGCGGCAAAAAGCCCAAAAGGGTTTCGGTGGCCTTTTCCTCAATTTCCTTATAGGAGCTTCTGATTTTGTCGTTATGATATTTTATAGGGGTTGGCAAATCCCCCGTTATAATTTCAGATGCGTCGTGATAAAGAGCAACGCTTGAGCATAAATCTGCATTTACGTCTTTTCCGAAAATGTCCCTGCCGATAAGGGCAAGACTGTGGGCCAAAACAGCCGTCATATGGCTGTGTTCAGAGACGTTTTCGGCAAGGCTGTTTCGCATAAGCCCCCAACGGCGAATGTATTTCATGCGGGAAATAAGGGCAAAAAAGCTGTTTTTCATTTTGTGACCAATCCTTCCAAAAGGGGCAGCATAACACTGCGGTAAACTTTATTCTACCACGCCAGAGCTTAAAAGTCGAACATAAAATCAGATATATTAAAGTCTCCGGCGGGACAGGGGTTTCATAAGCCCCATTTGGACATTTTCTACACAGAAGGGGAAAAAAACGTAGAAATACGAGGTTTTAAGCCTAGGAATCCTGTTCCAAAAGTCCTAGGGCGATTGACATCAGCTTGGTATATACATATAATTAATAGTATTATGTAAATCACTGTCGTAAAGGCAGTTTATATATAAAAACAGGGGGCGGGAAAGATGATAAGATTTGAATGCGATTATGCCGAAGGGGCCCATCCACGCATTCTTGAGGCACTTTTGAAAACCAATAGGGAGCAAACTTCTGGCTATGGCGAGGACATTTTTTGTGAAACAGCAAAAAAGATAATCGGCCTTGCCTGCGGCAACAGTGATATGGACGTTCACTTTTTAGTTGGAGGCACACAGGCCAACATAACGGTAATCTCCTCTATTTTGCGCCCCCATCAGGCGGTTATAAGCGCTGACAAGGGGCATATAGCCGAGCATGAAACAGGTGCAATAGAGGCCACAGGCCACAAGGTTATTGCCCTGCCAACAGAGGATGGAAAAATAACGGCAAAGCAGGTGCGGCAGGTGGTTATGGAGCATTTTACCGATGCCAGCCAAGAGCATATGCCCCAGCCTGCCATGGTTTATATTTCCCACCCAACGGAGACGGGACTTTTATACACAAAGCAGGAATTAACAGAGCTTTCAACGGTTTGCAGGGAGAGAAAAATTCCCCTTTATCTGGATGGAGCAAGGCTGGGCTATGGCCTTGCCGCACCGAAAAACGACGTTTTTATGGCAGACTTAGCTAAACTTTGTGACGTTTTTTATATAGGCGGCACAAAGGTCGGGGCAATGTTTGGAGAGGCCGTTTGCATAGTAAACGATAAATATAAGGAAGACTTTCGCTATCATATAAAGCAGCGGGGAGGACTTTTATCCAAGGGCAGATTTCTAGGTATACAGTTTGATACCCTTTTTAGGGACGGACTTTACCTCGAAATAAGCAAAACTGCCGTTGAGCAGGCTCTGCGCATAAAAGAAGCCTTTAAAAACGGCGGTTGCGATTTTCTTTATGATTCCTACACCAACCAGCAGTTCCCGATTTTAAACCGTGTGGTTTATAGCGAGCTTTCGAAGCTATATAGCTTCAGCACATGGAAAAAGCTTGAGGGCGAGCGTTTTGCTGTGCGCTTTGTAACAAGCTGGGCAACAAGAGAGGAAAATGTGGACACCCTTATAAGTGACATAAAGCGCCTTTGCAAAATATATGGGGACAGACCCACGAATTATGAGGAAGCAGAGACGGAAGAAAACTGAAAATCCATAAATATAAATTACCGGAAGCTTTATGCCTTAGCTAAAGCTTCCGGTAAAATTATTTTTTTATTGGGGCTTGCCGCATTTGTGGCAAAACTTTGGTGAGCCTTCAAGCTTCGTCCCGCAATTATGGCAAAAGCTGTTTGCTGAAGCTTCCGAGCTGTTAGAGGAAGAACCCGCCGGTTTTGCATAAGGAATATCTTGATTTGCGGCAGGGGAGCCTTGCCCACTGTTTGG
>JAAYFX010000242.1 GCA_012728025.1 Clostridiales bacterium | reverse complement strand
ATAAGCAAATTGAGGCTGGAGAAGATATAGTCGGGCGATAAAAAGCCCAAATAGTCAAAATCAATATAAAGAGAAGGAGTAAGAAATTATGGCTAACAGCAACAAATTAGTTAACCCCAATGCCCGTGAAGCAATGAACCGCTTTAAGATGGAAGCTGCTTCCGAAGTAGGCGTAAACCTAACTCAGGGATACAATGGTGACCTTACCTCCCGTCAGGCCGGCAGTGTCGGAGGCCAGATGGTAAAAAAGATGATTGAAGCATACGAAAACGGCATAAAATAACTGGCAGTTTACCAGAAGGGGGAAGTTTCTTCCCCCTTTTTCTTTATTTATTCCCGATAAGCTTTTTAAATATATTTTTATATAATAAATATTATAAATAAATCGACAAAAACTGCTAATATTTATTGCCAATCTATTATTCTCATGATATGATTACATTGCCGCCCTTTTTTATAGGGAATTCTATAACATAATGGGAGTAATATATGAAAAACCTTTTATCAAGGCTATCAGTAGCCAAAAAATTTCTAGTAACTGCAATTATTGTATTTGTTTGTTTTGCTCTAATTATGGGGGCACTTTTATGGCAATCTCTTATAGCCTCCAACCATAACGTTGGTTTCTATGAAAAGCCCTATGCATCAATCAGTGCGCAGCTTGTAATCAGGGAAGAACTTTATAATATAACCCGCTCCATCTATGCCATGTCTCTTTCTCAAGATAATGCCAGCTTGAAAGAACACAGTGACAGTATTTCTTCTTCCAGCCAAATTATCAAGGAGCAAATTGCTAATATAAAGCAAACTTCCGATGACCAGACACTAATAGACGAATTTGCCAAAAGTTTTCAGTCGGCAGTAGACAGCTTTGAAGAAATTAACAAGCATTCCATCACAAGCAAAAATGTCAAATCAACTTTAGAAGCTGCTGCCGAATTAGCCAATGACCTTGTAAGTGAGTTAAACCGTTTAAGCGAAGAAACGGCGGCAGACGCCAATGACAGAATAGATACCTATGTAAAGATAAAATCCCAAGCCATCTACTCATATGTATCCCTTGCTATTTTGGGTGTTGCTGTACTTGCTTATGTTTTTGTAAGCTTTAGCGCCAGTATCACCCTCCCCATAAAAAAGCTGATGGCAGGTTTTCTGGAGCTTAAGGAAGGCCGTGAGCTTAGTCCCATTGATATAAACACAAATGATGAATTTGGAATTATGGCAAGCTCATTTAGAGAAATGAGCAACAACATCACCTTCATTATAGATGACGCCTGCCGTATGCTCTCTGACGGTGCAAACAAAAACCTTAACACTGTCTCTGAAGATAAAAGCAGATACGTCGGAAAGTACGGTCAGTTGGTATGTTCTACATATGACATTTTTGAGGACATCAGCAAAGGCATGAAGGTTACAACAGATATTGCCGAGCAAGTTTCCTCCGGCTCAAACCAAATTTCATCTGTCGCTCAAATAATGGCGCAAGGCACCACCGAGCAGGCATCCGCTATTGAGGAGCTTTCCGCTAATGTATCTAATATTGCAGAGCTTAGTCGTGCAAATGCCGAGCAGGCCGCAAAGGCAAACGCCCTAAGCATTGAATCTGCCCAAGGAATTGAAGAAAGTAACTCCTTTATGGCCCAGATGCTTGAAGCCATGAATGAGATAACCACAACCTCAAGGGAAATAAGCAATATAGTAAAGGCCATTGATGATATTGCCTTCCAGACAAATATTCTGGCCCTTAATGCCGCTGTGGAGGCCGCACGGGCAGGCGCCGCAGGAAAGGGCTTTGCTGTTGTTGCAGATGAGGTCAGAAATCTTGCGGGCAAATCCGCCGAAGCCGCAAAGAGCACAACCGTCCTTGTTGACAGTACCGTAGCGGCGATTAGCAGCGGCACAAAAATCGCTGAAGAAACCGCCAAATCCCTTCGTTTTGTGGGTGAGCGCTCTGCTCTTGTAGACAATGCAATTTCAAGCATAGCCGAGGCTTCCGAAAATCAAGCCGTTGCCACATCTCAGGTTCTTGATGGTATAGACCAAGTTTCCATTGTTGTACAAACAAACTCCGCAACGGCAGAGGAAAGTGCCGCCGCCGCCGAGGAGCTTGCAGCTCAGGCAAAAACCCTTTCCGAGCTTACCAGCCAATATAATCTTTATGACCCTGCCGCCCATTCCTGCGGCAACGAATAAAATACTTTAAGAAAATCCATGCCTTATAAACATTTGTTAGGCATGAATTTTCTTATAATAACTAAAGGCAGACAGCAAATATTTGCTGTCTGCCTTTAGTTATGTAACTGTATGCTTTTGCCACTTATGCTATGAAAATAAACTTTTTAAACGCTTCCTGTAAGCTTATCAATATAGCCGACAAGCTTTCCTATTTCGGGCTTTGTTATTTGCTCGTCTGCACCAAGCTCCTTGCCCTTAATCCGCATCTCCGGCCCTATAAGGGATGAAAAGATTATAAGAGGTATATGCTTAAGTACAGGGTCACTTTTAACAAGCTTAGTAAGGCGATGGCCATCCATCTGAGGCATTTCTAAGTCTGTTATGATGCAGCTTAAATGCTTATCGATGCTATCTGCCCCGTCACGTATTTCGCAAAGATAATCCCAAGCTTCCTGCCCGTTATCCAGCTTAACGGTGTTAACATATCCGGATTTATGCAGAGCATCAAGGAGCATCTTGGACAGAAGAAGGGAATCTTCCGCAATTACAATATGTTTATCATTTCTTTTGTTAACGTCCAGTTTTTCTATATCACTAATCTGAATACTTGTCTCCGGACAAATTTCCGCAACAATAGCTTCAAAGTCCAGTATTGTTATAAGCTTTTTATCAATCTCGACTATACCTGTGGCAATGCCTTCCCTACCCCCGAAAATAACAGGGTCCGGCTTGCGCATCTGGGTGCTGGAAATGCGGTCAATCCCAACAACGGTATGCACATGGAAGGCATATTCGTTATTGTTAAAGGCCGTTATAATAAAAATGTCCCGTTCCGGCTTTTCTGAGACTCCAAGCTCCAGATATGCAGCAAGGTCTATAACCGTGAGCACCTTATCCCGAGGCTTGAAGATACCCTCTACATATTGGTTAGACTTCTGCATAGGCTTGACCGGTTCTACCATCATAATTTCCCGAACCTTGGCAACGTTAATTCCAAAAAGCTGGCTGCCGATGGTAAACTCCATGATTTCCAATTCGTTTATCCCAGATT
>JAAYFX010000241.1 GCA_012728025.1 Clostridiales bacterium | reverse complement strand
AGGAAGGCGCTCCCTATGACCTTATGAGGAAAATACGTGCCTCATACTACCTCATCGGCGCTATGATTGGACGCTTCGGCTCGGCAAAAACCACTATGCCCGGAGGTTGCAACTTCGGTGTGCGCCCCATAGACCAGCACATAAAGGGCATGACGGCCCTCGGAGCAAATATTGAGGTTCGGGGCGGCTTTGTCTATGCCGACACTCCCGATGGCTATCTTGTGGGCAACAAAATATATCTGGACAAGGTTTCTGTGGGCGCAACCATGAATATCATGATTGCTGCAACCAGAGCAAAAGGAAAAACCACTATTGAAAATGCGGCTCGAGAGCCACATATTGTTGACCTTGCAAACTTTTTAAACTCTATGGGAGCTGATATTCGTGGAGCAGGAACCGACACTATAAAAGTTTATGGTGTTGAAAAGCTTCATGGCGGCAGCTACACCATTATTCCCGACCAAATAGAAGCGGGAACTTACATGGCGGCAGTGGCGGCAACAGGCGGAGAGGTCACCATCCGCAATGTTATCCCTAAGCACCTTGACTGTATAAGCGCAAAACTGCGTGAAATGGGTGTTGAAATTTTTGAATACTCCGACTATGTAGTCGTTCGCCGTATGGGAAAGCTTATACGAACCAATGTTAAAACCCAGCCCTATCCGGGCTTTCCTACGGATATGCAGCCCCAGATAAGCGCCGCCTTATGCCTTGCCGAAGGCACAAGTGTGGTAACAGAAGGCGTTTGGGACAACAGATATAAGTATGTATCCGAGCTTAAAAAAATGGGGGCCGAGGTTCAGGTGGATGGAAAAACCGCCGTTATCGAAGGCGTTCCCCTTTTAACAGGTGCTCCTGTTGTTGCCTGTGACCTTCGTGCGGGGGCCGCTGTTGTCATAGCAGGACTTTGCGCCGTAGGCACAACAATTGTTGAGGACGTAGTTTACATCGAGCGTGGATATGAAAACCTTGTAGGAAAGCTTAAAAGTCTCGGAGCTGATATATCTTGCCAAACCGAGCCGGACGAGCCTTTAAAGACCGAACCGGCAGTAGTATAAATTAAGGAATAATTTAATGCAAATTTACACCATAGCCAGCGGTTCCGGCGGCAACTGCACCCTGCTGTGTGATGGTAAGGCCAGTTTTCTTATTGATGCGGGCATTTCTGCAAGGCGTATTTCCCATGCCCTTTCCTCTTTAGGTAAAAGTCCAAACGAGCTTTCGGGAATACTTATTACCCATGAGCATGGTGACCATGTTTGCGGCCTTAAAACCCTTACAAAGCAATTCGAAGTTTCCATATTTGCCCCCCGCACCGTTGCCAACCACCTTCGTTGGTCGATTGCGGGGGTCGACAACTTTATAACAGAGCTATCCGCCGGTAAAGAATTCTACATAGACGGTGTCTCGGTTCTGCCTTTCCTTACCCCTCATGACACACCTGAAAGTGTTGGCTACCGTATAAGCGGCAGCCGTGTTTTCGGGTTTTGCACCGATTGCGGCCATGTGACCACAGAAATGCGTGAGGGCATGAGCGGTGCTCACGCTGTTATGATTGAGGCAAACTACGACCTTGAGATGCTTAAAAACGGCTCTTATCCTCAGTTTTTAAAGCGCAGGGTTTTATCTGACAGGGGGCATTTGTCAAACGAGAGTTGCGGGGAATTTGCCCTTTCCCTTTATGACAGCGGGGCAGAAAAAATTATTCTTGCCCACCTCAGTCGGGAAAATAACACTCCCGACCTTGCTTTAAAAACTGTTAGCAGCGCCTTTACACGAGAAGGCATAAATTCTGCTGATGGACCCCAGATTTTTGTGGCTCCGGAAAAAGATATTTTTCCTATCTCCCTTGAGGAAGTGCCTTTATGCTGAACCTGACTCTTATCTGTGTGGGACGTATGCGTGAAAAATACTATATTGCCGCTTTTGAAGAGTATGCAAAAAGGCTTTCACCTTATTGCAAGCTAAGCCTTATTGAACTTTCCGAGGTGAAAACAGCGCAAAACCCATCTAAGGCCGAAATAAAAGCTGCCCTTTCCAAAGAAGCCGTGGAGATTTATCGCCACATTCCTTCCGGCTCTTATCTTGTTGCCATGTGCATTGAGGCAAATCAAGTTTCCAGCGAGGAGCTGGCACGAATTTTCTTCGATAAAGCAGGCAAAGGTGTGAGCAGGCTTTGCTTTATTGTTGGCTCCTCCTTTGGTCTTGATGAAGGGTTAAAGCAGCGCTGTGACCTTCGTTTGTCAATGTCAAAGATGACCTTTCCCCATCATCTCGCCCGTGTAATGCTTGTTGAGCAGCTTTACAGGGCTGTAATGATAAATGAAAAAAGTAAATATCACAAATGACAGGAGGGCCGTTTATGTGGTGCTTTAACTGCAAAACCGAATATGCCGGCGACAGGTCGGTCTGCCCCCTTTGCGGGCAGGCTCTTTCGCAAAGTCAGGCTGAGCCTAAGGCCGTCTGGGGCCGTTCTTTTCCGGCAGATAAGCCGAAAAACTGGCCTGCCTCTACGGACGGGACACCGGAATCCCCTGCTTTTCTGGCACATTGCACCTGTCTTGATATGGACGACGAAATT
>JAAYFX010000240.1 GCA_012728025.1 Clostridiales bacterium | reverse complement strand
CTTAAAACATATTAAGGGGACGCTCTGTAAAAAGCGCCCCCTTTTTTATATGCTTTGCAAATCTTGCAGGTTTTTGTATAACTTTTTATATAAAGATAAAAAACATCTTGCATTTAGATTTCAGTTATGGTACTATAATGGGGCGCTGTAAAGGCAGCGTGTTTTATCCGGGTGTGGCGCAGATTGGTAGCGCGCTTGAATGGGGTTCAAGAGGCCCAGAGTTCGAATCTCTGCACTCGGACCAATGAAAGTGAGAGAAAGCCTTGTAACATCAATTGTTGCAAGGCTTTCTCTTTTTTTCATACTTATGCTATATTAGAGGGGTTGCATACACACATTTTTCTGTTAGATTGGGAAATATCGACGTCCATATTTTGTGCTAAGCGCCCAATATATCGACTCTGTTTAGTATATGGCAACACTCAAAGCCTTCCATAATCAATCTCCTTCTACGATTTTGCAATAAGTGCCGCAAAACCTTCGGATATCTGCTAAAGACATCCAAAGGTCTTTTAAGAAAACAGGCTAAAACTATATCCCCCTAGGAGGCTTGTGCAAAATATGTTAGCTTGATATTATATGAATACGAGAAAGTTTGGCCATAGACGACATAAGAAAAATTATAGGATAATATTGTTTAAATCGTGTTTAAACAAAAAAGCAGCAACTTGCCGGCATATAAGCAATTTTATATGCTCGCTCTCCTTGGGCTTTTCATATAATACATTATTTTTGGAGATAAATATGCTTGAAGATTTTTTGGATTCTGTTCAGCAATCCATCTTTGCTGACTATGATGGAAAAAAGCAGGGGTACCTCCGTGTTCCCGAAACCCAATACAACCTGCCCTTCACACTGATTAAAGGCGCTTCGTCGGGGAAAAACCTGCTTATAACCGCCGGTATACATTCATGCGAATATGTAAGTATCGAGGCCGCTTTGCGCCTTTCCCGCCAGCTTAAACCCTCGCTTGTACACGGCAGTGTGCTTATTTTGCCTATCATGAACATAAGCGGCTTTCAATCGAGGCAAACCACTGTGGTTCCAGAGGATATGAAAAATTTAAATCGTGTTTTCTCTGGAGACCCCAAAGGCAGCAATAGCGAAAAGATTGCCGCATTTTTATCCGGCGGCATCTTCCCCCACATAGATTTTTATGCTGACTTGCACTGCGTATGCCAGTTTGAAGAGCTTGTGCCCCATCTGTATTTTTATGGTGACAAAGCACAAAACTCCTCTGCTGAAGCCTCCAAGTATATAAATGTCCCTTTCGCTGTGAGGTCAAGTTCAACTAACAGCGCCTGCGGATGTGCTGCAAACCTTGGTATTCCTTCTCTGCTCATAGAGCGTGGCGGCAACGGTATATGGAGCGAATCTCAGGTTTCCGATATGCTCTCCGATATATACAACCTTATGCGATACTTAGGCATCCTTGACGGCGAAGCAAAGCTTTTTTCTCCCAAAGAGCTTACAGGTTGCAAGTTTATAGATGATTTTCCCGCCGGTCTGTGGTACCCTGAAAAAAGCTCAGGCAGCTATTTTAAAAAGGGAGAGAGCCTTGGCTTTATACGGGATGCCTTTGGCGGCGTAATTAAAAACTATATTGCTCCTTATGACGGAGCTGTTTTGTATCAAACAGCTTCCCTTTGGGCTGACAGCTTTTGTGACCTAATTGCTTTCGGTAAAACAGATTAAGGCACATTGGTGTTTTTTGTTACTCATAAAACATATATAATTATATTCTGTTATTAAAAATACTCTGTGGTCAAAAATATCTTTAGAAAATAAATTAGGCCGGCGGTCCATTTGAAAGGGCAGCCGGCCTTCAATGAAAGATATGGCTCACTCCAGAAGAAACCTTGACCAATAATAGTTTAAGTTTTCCTGTCTTTTTCCGCAAGCCTCCATAGGGGATAAATAATATACAATTTATATAAGCTATGTTCTAGCACT
Source organism: Clostridiales bacterium (assembly GCA_012728025.1). GTDB lineage: Bacteria > Bacillota > Clostridia > Oscillospirales > Oscillospiraceae > UBA2658. Next base: position 7,428 of record JAAYFX010000240.1, on the reverse strand, counting down.
TTTTATCCCCCATGGAGGCTTGTGTGCCGACCATAAGCCCTGTATACTTAGCTTAGGTTATTATTATCTTCCATCCTTTTCTGTATCTCAAAAGAGGCGTTTGCATAACTATGCGCAAATGCCTTTTTTGAATTTATTTGCTTTCTCCCAGTTTCCATCAAAGCAATAAAAATAGACCTTCTCGTTTTTGATGTCAGTTTTCAAGAGCAACCACCTTCTCTGTCAGACTCCCATAAGCTGTTGCAAGGCTTTTTCTAATCTTTCATTGCAGGTGTTGAAAGTAAAAATGCCCCTGCTGCCGGTCTATTAACATCCACAGTTATAAAAACTCAGCTTACCTATCTGCCCCCTCTGGGTCCTCTTGCCAAGCTTGCCTGTATTTGCAATATGTTGGAGCTTATGGTATAGTTGTGCATTGTTTAGCAACGTGTACGTTTGGGTGCCACTTTTTATATTATAGCGGAAGATATGGTCTGAGAAACGCAAGGCATATCCTCCAATTCGGAAAACATGATTGCTATGGCATCATGTTTTTATTTTTTTCATTAAGCGTATAACAAACATAATTTATAGGAGGAAAATCATTTGGACAAGTCAAATCAAATGTTTGAAATGAGCATCCCCAAGCTATTGCTTAAATTCTCACTGCCGGCTATTGTGGCTTTATTGGTAAATGCTCTGTACAATATTGTGGATAGCATTTTTGTGGGACAGGGTGTGGGAGACATGGGTCTTGCAGGGGTCACTGTCTGCTTTCCCATTGTCACTGCTTTTATCGCTTTTATTATGCTTATAGGCATGGGCGCAACTTCCCTTATTTCCATTCGCCTTGGTGAAAAAAAGCAAAAGGAGGCAGAGGTCATTGTTGGAAATGCCTTTGTCTTATTTATAGGACTAAGTCTTGTATTAACTATTTTGGGGCTGGTATTTCTTGAAGATATTTTAATAATATTCGGTGCCACCGAAGCTGTTTTGGCCTATTCTCTTGACTATATGAGAATTATTTTATCCGGCAGCGTGTTTTTGGCTATCGGTACGGGCATGAACAGTTTTATCCGTGCAGAGGGTAAGCCAAAAACTGCAATGATTACCATGATTATTGGAGCGGTTACCAACATCATCCTCGATTATATCTTTATTTTTATCTTTAAATGGGGAATAAAGGGCGCTGCCATTGCAACGGTTATTTCCTATATAGTAACAAGCACTTGGGTGCTGCATTATTTTCTTTCTAAACAAAGCTTGCTTAAAATCAGAAAGAAAAACCTTAGACTTAAAAAAGCTGCAACCATGCAAATTATAAAGCTGGGTATTCCGACTTTTGTAATACAAATAACCGGCAGTATCCAACAGTTAATTCTTAACCGAAGCCTTGCTCGTTACGGCGGGGATTTAGCCTTGGCGGTAATCGGTGTTATTATGAGCGTCACAACCTTTTTGGTGATGCCCGCCATGGGCATTGGTCAGGGGGCACAGCCAATCTTGGGCTTTAACAAGGGTGCAAAAGAATATGGGCGGGTAAAAGACACTTTAAAGCTATCCCTTATAGCGGCAACGGGGGTTATAACTGTCGGCTTTGTGATTTCGAAAATATGGCCGGCGCAAATAATCGGCTTGTTTAATAAAAATCCCGACTTAATTGACATGGGTGTGCACGGCATGGATGTCTTTTTCAAGCTTATTCCTCTAGTGGGTGTGCAAATGCTCGGCTCAAGCTATTTTCAAGCAGTTGGAAAAGCGAACAAAGCCACTATATTGGCCTTATCAAGGCAGGTTATTATATTTATACCCCTGCTTATAATCCTCCCGCATTATTGGGGCTTAGAGGGGGTTTGGTGGTCTGCTCCCCTATCCGACTTAGGTGCATTCATCTTTACGGGAGTGTGGCTTTTAGTTGAAATGAAAGATATTGGCAGGATAAAAAATTCTGACAATTAAAGCTCTGCACAGGAACTTGAAATACATATAAACGGCAAAACCCGAACCATATACCCTTGCTTGGTATATGGTTCGGGTTGTTTTGGAAGGAGACTTATCCTATCTTATTAAGATTTAAAAACCCCCTGTGGGTCTATTTGCCAATAAAGCTTTTGGTCAGTCCGAAAACTCCTGAAAGGAAGTTGCTTCCAAGCTCTACGGAGGTATCAACATATTCAAAAGGCGCATTGGGATTGCCTATGGCATTGTCAGGATATGATTCCGCATTTTCTTCATAGGCATCTCCTGTTGCCTCGACAAGAGCCTCGATGCTATTGGCATATTCCTTTGCAGCACTTTTAATTGACTGCTTGCTGCTAAGTCCCAAAGCCATGGGGCCTGCCGTACAAGCTGAAATTATTGAAAGTGCCAGAGCGCCTACTACTATGCTTTTACCAAATTTTTTGTTCATTTTTTACCTCTCCTTGAAATTTGTATTGACATATGCTGTCATCATAATAACGCAGCAGGATAGGTATTTATTGCATAAGATAAAAAATTTTATTTCTTTTTTAAATAATGGGCAAAAACCTCCGTTTTGCCCTGCCTTAGTTTTATATTTGATTGGGGATATGCACCAAGGCTTTAGCGGCCGTATACACAGTAGTCCATTGCCCAAAGTTTAAAGTCCATCCCAGCGGCAGGATTTCATATCTGCCTTACCGCTGGGCAGAAATTTAACGTCCTCCGCCTCCAACAGAGCTTTTTGCAAATCGGAATGCATACCTCCCCCCATTGAGCCATCTGCCATAAGAACCCTGTGCCAAGGCAAATCCTCCGGACAGCAGCGCAAGGCCCAGCCCACTTGACGGGCAGCACGAGGTGAGCCTAGCATACAGGCAATTTGTCCATAGGAGGCCACCTTCCCATGGGGAATACGGGCGATAATTTCATAAGCTCTTGAAAAGAATCCGGAGGAATTTGGCCCTTTTAAATCCTGATTTCCCATATTCATATAATCCTTTCCAAAGATGTTCACAGAGCTTTTTAGCAAAGGGCGAAATTAAAACCATAGCTTATGGGGATATTTTTCATTTGCCCCACAGAGAGCAGGTGTAGCCTTATGCTTTATCAGGAATGGTAATACAAAAATCCTCCAATGTCAATTTCACTTGCCCTAGGCATAATATGCGGCTTCTATTATAAAATAAGCGTCGGGAAAGCACCTTGCGGCACTTCCCCGACTTTTAAAACAGTATGAACTTGCCCCAAGACCAAAACTGCTTTATATTAAGTTTATGAGAAAAGCTCCACTCCGTCAAAGTCATCCTCAAACATATATGGCGTTGTCAGGATTTTTTCCTTAAGCTCCAAACGGTAGTCGGGATGGGCAATTTTAATTAAGGCCCGCACCCTGTCTTTCATGGTTTTTAAGTAAACATCTGCCACACCATGTTCAGTGACAATATACATCTGGGCGTTTTTCGGTGTTGTAACAATGGCACCTTCGGGTAGCCATGGTACTACGCAGGTTTGCCTGTTTCCGTCATCGTCAATATATGTAGAGCGCAGGCAAAGGAAGCTGCGCCCGCCCTTAGAGCGCATTGCGCCATAGATATAGGCGAAGGAGCCGCCGGCACCGCTGTAAGGCTTCATTCCCTGAGATTCGGAACAAGCCTGACCTAAAAGGTCAACCATTAGGGTGCAGTTGATTGCAAAAATATTCTCTTGTGCGGCAACGGCAAAAAGCTCTATCATCTTATTTCGGGGAAGAAGCTTTATGCGGGAGTCGGTAGATAGGAACTGGAAAAACCTCTCTGAGCAGGCACCGGGGCTGGAAGCCTGCACCTTGGTCAAAATACCCTCCTCAATAAGGTCGACCATTACGTCGCAGGCCACTTCGGTATAAACCTCCAAAGGCCCCGCATCTTTTAGGTTTTTAAGAATTTCGTCTCCTAGGCCGCCCCAGCCTACCTGAAGCTTATCCCCCTGCTTTATATGGGGCAGGATATGAGCTGCTATGTCCTTGTCTACCTGCGTGGGAGGTGAGGGCGGAATTTCAAAAACTTCTGTGTCGCATTCCACAATAAAATCAAACTCCGAAATGTGTATGGAAACATCCTTATGGTCGCCGGGGATGGGGTAATGCCCTGTCGAGTCCATAAAGCCTATGCGCTTTTTCACCCTAGGGTCATGGACTATGAGAGACGAGGTTGAAACACCATAATGTCCAACGTTGCAGTAGCCATCCTCGTCAGGGGGACAAACGTGCAGAGCAATAGTGTTGCAACCATAGGCAAAGGCACCGTCGTCCATGTGGTCATAGCCGCAGCTATGGTATTCCTGAATGCCCATTTCTCCGCTCATCCGCTCAAAGGGCAGGTTGAAGAAACTAATCAGCCGGTAATGCTTTTTGCCCTCATGGTCAAACAGCATATCAAAGGGCGCTGTGGAAACATTGTAGAGAAATATAATATCGTGGTAGTTTTCCTTGTTTGCGTGGATTTCGTCCAGCATGGTGTATGGAATTTCAGGGCCTTGCCCCATCCATATAACATCTCCGGCTTTAATCTCTTTTGCCACTTGCTTTACATCCACCAGATGTTTCTTATAATGCTCTCTCCAGTCTGCCATAATAATTCTCCAATCTAAAAATTTTTGTCTGCGGTTTCATGAACCGCACTAAATCCTTCCCACTTAAAAAACCATTTAACTATTAAATCCCTTTTTAACCTTTTACCATTTTAGAATGCAGCATTTTCATCCCTTCCGTTTCATCACAGACGGGCTTCCACTGACAGGCACCGCAATCCAAATCGCTATCCTCGAATATGTGGTTTAATGCCTTTGTAATTTCCCCGCTTCCTTTGGCAAGGGTCAAAAGCTCATCATAAGGCCCATGGCCCAAGCTTATGAAAATTACGGTCACAGCTTTTACATGCTCATTTTCCTTGTATTTCTTTATAAAAAGATTTCCCACCTGCTCAAAACTAAGGCCGGTCTTCACTGCACTTTTTGATACACGTACCTGTTCACGATTTGAAAAGTGGGAGGCCCGTGTCATATATCCGGCAGGAGATACAGCGTACTTTTTCATGTCTATTTCATTTATAATGTCATAGATGCCCTGCTCTCCCTGACTGCCAATATCATCTGTGAGCACAATGCTTATCCTCGCAAAGGGGCAGTCTCCGGAAATCTCCTGCAAGTCTTTGCCGAAAAGCAAAATGCGGTCTTTGGAAACAAGCTCCTCATTGTCTGTCAGCAGAAGATAAGAAAGGCTGGGAAAGTTGCTCTCCCCCAATTCAAAAGCTGCCTCTCGCCTTAGAATAAGCTCGTTTTTTTTGCCCTCCGCTGGCATTTTGCTGGGGTCATGGGCATATTCCCTCGGCTTTTCACTTGAAAGCAGAGACATGGTCTTGCGGATAATGTCGTCATAAACCCTCATCATAGCTTTTCTTCTTTTATCTGCTTATCGTGATAAGCTATCAGCTTGTCATAAATCTTTTCAACAAGCTTCATGTCTGCGTTTGTGATATAAACTGTAAAGGTCAGCACAAAAAGTCCGGCAATTACTATTGCCACTATCCAATACCATGCCATAGCGCTACTCCTTATCCATGCCCTTTTGACGGGCATACTCCGCCGCCCCCAAGGCACCCATAAGCTGGGGGTCTGTGTTAAGAGCAACAACCTTAATCCTAAGCACATCTTCAATGGCCTTTTTAAGCCCCTCGTTTTTTGCGCAGCCCCCTGTTAAGGTGACATTGTCTTTTGCGCCTGCCTTTTTTGCCATTACAAAGCAGCGCTTGGCAACAGCAACCTGAATTCCTGCCGCTATTTCGTCTCGGGGTTTGCCCTCGCCAACAAGGGTTATAACCTCACTTTCCGCAAAGACCGTACACTGGGCAGTGATGGGTATAAGGTTTTTAGCGGAAAGAGAGAGCCTTGAAAACTCTTCTATGCTCATTTCAAAGGCATTTGCCATGGCCTCGAAAAAACGTCCTGTGCCAGCGGCGCACTTATCGTTCATGGCAAAAGATTTAACTGTTCCGTCCGTATCTATGGATATGCCCTTAACGTCCTGTCCGCCTATGTCTATAATTGCCTTTACCTTAGGGTTTGTAATATGTACGCCCATGGCGTGACAGGAAATTTCGGAGATATTCTCGTCGGCAAAGGGCACCTTGTTGCGCCCATAGCCTGTGCCTATAAGATAATCCAAGTCCGAAGGACAGCTTAAACCCTCAAGCCTTTCAAGTGCCATTTGCAGGGCAGCCTTGGAGCTTTCTTCGGAGTTCATTTTGCTCCTTATTGTAATATCAGAAACCATGCTGCCATTTTCATCAAGAATTACGCATTTTGTATAGGTCGAGCCTACATCGCATCCACCAAAATATTTCATGGTTTACTCTCCTTTACTACCATGTAAGGTCATCATCATAATCCACAAGGCTGGGGTCTAAGGGCTTTTCTCTAAAAACTGTCTCCATATATCTGTTTACCCTGTCACGCATGGATTTTCTTGAAACCGTACGGGGGTCCATAAGGTCATGCTCAACCCAGATTAAGTGAATTCCTTTTTCTCTCGCTTGGTCCTCAAAAAGCCCCTGAAGCCCTGCAAAGTTTTTGCAGGAAACGTGGTTATACATAAAAACAATGTCGGCATTAAACTTTTCGCACATCTTCCAGCACTCGTCCAAGGCGTTTACATAGCCGCCGTTGGAGTGAGAGCGCATGGTCATGCGCTCATAACCTTTTGCCATATCTATGAGGCTTTTTTCCTTGTCCTCCAAGTCGTAAAAATGGTGGGTCAGCATACATTCCATATCCACAAGGGTTTTTATGCCCCAACAGTTTTGCGCCCAGTATGTGAAGTTTGAATAATAATGGGCGGGACAGCTCCACACAATGGCTCGATACTTGGGCTTTTCTCCTTTTTTCTTCGCCTTTTCATAGGCTTTCATCATCATTTTGTTAATCTTTTTATCCGACTTAACAAAATATTCATCCAGAGAGCTTGAAATCTGAAATTCATATTCCCTGTGCAGAGCAAGGGCCGCCCCACAGATTTGGGGATAATCTGTGCAGTTTACATCCCATTTTTCAAGCATATAGCGGGTTTCTTCATTGTGGCGGGCCATGGTTTTAAAATAGGCATCCCAGTCAAATTTAACATTCATCCTATCCTCAATGAATTTAATGCATCCCTTTATGTTCTTAACGGCATATTCCTGAACCTCATCCTCCAAAAACCTTTGGGGCGGAGTTATCTGGTAACAGTCAATATCCTTAAAATATCTCTCGGTATACATACAGGAAACCACCGAGCCGTCACAGGGCATGGTGCTGGAAACATAAAGCTTTGCTATGCGGGGATAGTCATCAGTAACTGCACAGCCGCACTCGGCTCCGGGCAGGGGGCAAACATCAGGAGCAAGGCCGAAATGCTCAATTGCGTCTATGTAATACATATTGGCCTGCTGGTCAATTTCCCCCGCTTCAAAAATG
>JAAYFX010000239.1 GCA_012728025.1 Clostridiales bacterium | reverse complement strand
CCCCTGCCCATATCATAAGGGCCGGTAATTCCAGAAGGATGAATGATACAGGCGTTTAGCCCCTTTTTGGCAGAGTCTAGAACATAAGCTGTGGCCTCGGCCTTTGTTTTAGCGTATAGACCGACTACCTTATTCGGATTAAATTGGTCGGTTTCCCTTATGACCATGCCCCGTGGTGCTTCGGCTATGGCATGGACAGAGCTTATATAAACAAGCTTTGACACAGCATATTCCATGCACAAATCAGTGATGTTTTTTGTCCCCATAACATTAACATCATAAACCGTCTGATTAAACTTTGAAGCAATTGAAACTATTGCCGCACAGTGGATTACAATAAGCTTGCGCCCACGGAGATTTTCAAAGCAGGGTCTTAGGCTTTCCTTATCTCGGGTATCCCCGAAATGTATTTCCATAGATTTCGGAAGGTTTTTTTCCTTGGGTAAAACTAAGACCCGAACAGATTTCCCGCTTTCGGTTAATTGCCGTGTAATTTCCCCGCCCAAATGGCCAGCCGCACCGGTTACTAAGTATAGCCTATCCATAATAAGACCATCCTTTTAACATACATTCAGGCGCAAAAGAACTATGAAAACAAAAATCCTTTTGCTGTTAATTATTTTCCTCATAGTGCAACTAATGGTGTTTAGATATTATTTTTAGCTCTTATCAAACACAACAACTTCTTTTTAAAACAAATCAGAGAGCTGGAGGAACTATAAATTGCTGTCCTCCGGCCATTTATATCCATCAAGACACAGCCTATTTTCCGTACATGGAAAAATGCAGGGAGTGAAAAACTGAAATGCCCCCCCGCCGGCCCGCTTTACTTTATACATTGCCTTATCGGCGCAGTGCAGTAGATTTTTTTCCTCTATGGCATCCTTGGGAAAAATACTTATGCCTATGCTGATTTTTACATTCAGGGGGATGGATTTATATTCAATTGTTGTACTCACCGAGTCCTGTATTCTCTTTGCCAAAGCTTCAACATCATTGCAGCCGTTTATACCTGTTTGAAGAATGACAAATTCATCGCCCCCGAAACGTCCGATTTTATCTCCGGCTCTTAAAACTTTTTGGGCAGAGACAGCAACGTGGCGAAGCACAAGGTCGCCCGCCTCATGTCCATATTGGTCATTTATGTGCTTAAATTTATCAATATCAAAAAGCATTACAGCAAAGCGTGTTCTGTTACGGGTTGAGCGTTTTATTTCCTCATCAAGGTCTGCAATGAAATTCGCACGATTTGATATGCCGGTTAAAGGGTCGTATTTGGCAAGCCAAATAATCTTCTCTTCGCTTTCTTTTCGCAAACTTATATCACGGATTATATGCACACGAAAGTGTCCCTCTTTTGTATAATTGCTTTTTGCGCTTACCTCAACAGGAAAGGTCTGGCCGTTGCTGCGAACATGGACGCACTCAAAGGTTATTCCGTCATTATCCGCCGTTTGCATTTGCGGCTTATATTCTGAAGTTGTGTCCGGATGGCGTATGTCATGTATAGTCATTCTTAAAAGCTGCTCTTTTGTATATCCGTATTGCTGGCAGGCACGTTTATTGGCATTAACAATTTTGCCGTCTAAGCTTATGTAAAGTATAATGTCATGGGCATTTTCAAAAAGAACCTCATGGAGGCGAAAACCGTCCTTTGCCTTTGTTTGAAGGGTCACTTCAATAAAAAACAAAACCATCCTGTCAGAGGTAAGATTAAATACACGGGCGAGAAATTGCCTGTCTGTTTCACCAAGGGAGAATTCAAACTGCCTTACTTCATCTGTCTCCCCAGTGTTTCCAGCGGCTATTAGCAACTTTTCATAAGCTTCAGGCAATACCTTTCCCAGTGATTTATCTGTAAGACCATCGCAGGATACACCAAACATTGACTCAAATGTTTTATTGGCTTCGATAATTTTGCTGTTACAGATTTCATCATCCGCATTTCTTATTATTTCGAGCAGTGCGTAGCCTTCAAACATTGCGTGGGTCATTTTGCCAAGCTTGTATTTATTCATTGAAGATATTTGCCGCCTTTCTATATTTACTTTAAAAATCAGATAAGACGCCTTAAAACCCTGTGTATGTCTTTATTCAATTTTATATGGAAAGACCTCAAAAAACAAGGGCAAAGTTTTTAGCCTGCCAGATTGTTTTTTGGGGTCTTTTGAAATAAATTTAAATGCTTTTTTTCAATTGCACTAAATGCTATGTACAAAAGCTTTTTTGCTATTCATATTAAAGTTTATAAACGCTTATATTTTTCAAGATTTTTAAGCCCCGAGGCGGCATCTTCATCTATTACAACTGTGACGTTTCCCTTGTGAAGCTGCAGGGCCGAGGCGGTTATTTGTGTGGTAACAGGCCCTTCTATGCTTTGAGAAATTACCTTGGCCTTCTTTTTGCCATTGGCAATCATGATTATATTTCTCGCGTCAAGGATGGTGCCGACACCCATGGTGATTGCATAGTGAGGCATTTGTGACCTGTCTATTCCGCAATTTTTATAAAAGCTTTCATAGTTATCATCCAGAGTTTGCTTCTCTAATTCCTGCACCCTAGTTCTTGAGGAAAGGGAAGAACCCGGTTCGTTAAAAGCCCAGTGACCGTCCCCGCCAATCCCCAGAAGCTGCAAATCTATACCGCCGGCTTTTTTAATTTCATCCTCATACCACTGGCAGTATTTTTCCGCATCCTTTGTAAGCCCGTCAGGGACACGGATATTCTCTTCTTTAATGTTAATATGACGAAAAAGCTGCTCATACATAAATCTTGCATAGCTTTGGTCTAAATGGTAGGGCTTTTTCATATCAATGCCCACCCCGAGATATTCGTCAAGGTTAAAGGTTCTGACCTTTGAAAAGTCAAGCCCCTCCTCCTTGTGCATTCGTATAAGCTCTTTATATGTACCAATCGGTGTGCTTCCAGTGGCCAGTCCAAATACGCAGTCAGGCTTTGACCTTATAAAACCGGCAATTATCCCTGCGGTATACACACTCATTTCATTATAATCTTTACTGATAATTACATCCATGCTGATTCCCCCATATAACTTTTATGGTTTTAATTTATAGATTATATTTATTGCCATACTAAAAAATTAGTTTTCAACTGTTATTTTAAAGCTTTATTTATAAGCTTCACATTTAGACACAGCTTTTACCGCCAATATTATAAACCTTTTGGCTAACATAATCCAGTAAAAATTATAAATTTACTTTAATCAAACATATTTCTTCATCAAAAAGTTACTTTCTTGCCTTATCAAAAAACTGATGCAGTACCATAATGTTTGTGCAAGTTTTTATCTTTTTATTTTTATGTTTCTACTAATACTTTTCCCTAGTTACTTTAATAACACCTGAGTCTTATCCTTTACACACTGCAATTGATTACCCAATTTTATTTTATGTTCAGGTGGCGATTCGCAACTTTGATATTCACGCAATGTTGATGTAAAGGTATTCCAAGAACCTTCCCAGCTAGTATATTCTTTCTCAAAAATGTTTAAATCATATTTGTTATTATCATAATATTGAATGATTTCGATGATTTTATCTCTTATTGCTTTAAGTCCTTGATTAAGTGATTGGGTATTGCACATAACGTTATCGCTTGTTTGTATAAAAATATCATTGAGTTCTTATAGCTTCTTCCAAAATAATATGACAACTTCATCTCTTAAAAGATACCGTTTCTTCTTATGGTCTATTTTATTAGTAATAACTTTTTGAAATACAAAGACCAAAATTCCATTGAACATAATAGGTACAAAAAGCAAAACCCAATCTTTATTTTCCATGCAATACCTCCGTCAAATCCCTATTTATTTATATTTTACTATCAAATCTTACATATCACAACAAACACCTAACTTAAACAGCCAACAATTAATTATCTTTCAAATAAGCCTGCATTTTAGAAAGTTCTTTAAGCAAGCACATATTGGCCTTAAAGTTCTTAAGGTTCCATCAATGACTGCATTTGAACTATCATCAAATACGCAGCTAATGCGTCCTAAAGAACCTACACTCATAGCTGCAAGTATTAAATCACCATTGTTTATTGTAGTATAATTACCTGACAAGTTACTAAAATCCTCAACCTTTGTTTCACCAATAATAGGAATTCTAATATTCTTTGTCTTTAATACTGGGGTTCTTCTTTAAAATATTGTACTGGGGTCTGTCCTCTGAGAATAGAAAACATAGATTTTTTTGATGCAAACCAACAACCGCAAGAAGTCTAGCTTTTCTTAAAATCTATTCACAAATGAAAGCTAATGAAGAATTGTTGAATTCTCCTTGTGGCAAAACAATAGCAGCTCTTCCACATGGCTTTAAAAATTTAAGAATACGCTCGATGAATAGAACATCTCTTTCTTCTTTTGCAGCTTTATATTTTGCTCTTTTAAGTGCAGGTTTTGCGAGAGCATAATGAGAAAGCATCGCCTTATCTTTTATCTTACCTGCTCGCTGAATATGTCGGCACGATTTTACACTCTG
>JAAYFX010000370.1 GCA_012728025.1 Clostridiales bacterium | reverse complement strand
TTTATGCCACCGAAGCAGACCTTCTGAATACCGCCATGTTTGGCATGACAGCTAAAGAATGGCGTGAGTCGAATCCAGACAAAAAAGGCAACATACGCGATGCTGCAACCCTCGAACAGCTCGTCGTGCTTTCTAACCTAGAAAGTATCAATGCCATGCTTATTCACCAAGAGCTGTCACAAAAGGAACGCATTAAACAGCTTAACTATATTGCCATCACTCAAATGACTTCACTCTTATCCCTTAGTGACGTGCAGACAAGATTGGAGAAGAAGAATGACTAACAACAACACCCAACCAGAACCTACAGAAAGTTTGCCAGCAACTAGCAAGCAAGAAGAAAATAATCCCACCAACATCCTAAAAGTAAGGGACGATGCTAAGCCAGTATTTTTTGTAAACTCTGAAAATCCCGATACAAAAGACCCGTTTACTTTAATAGAAGGTCAAAGCGCCTCTTGGCTAGGCGATAAACAAGAATTCGGACACAAAGAACTACGTTCACGCATCGAGCCTTGGCTCACGGCGCTTTTCCAGTCTGAGCATTTATCCTTGTTGGCAGGTTCGGGACTGATGCATGCGGTGCATCATATAGCTGCAGGCTGTTCAGCGGCTGGTATGAATAAAATACCATTCGCAACTCAAGGTGAAAAAATCGATGCTGCTGCAGCACTAAGCTCTAAAGCTGCCAAACGTGAAGAAGGGAACATTGAAGATCAGCTTCGAGTGGCTAATGAACTATTACGCGGCTTAGAAATTCTCGAAGATCCACAAGCAAAACCACTCAAAAAAGAGCTGGAAACAGGCATGCAAGCATTTGCTGAATCCATTCTGCAAAGTGAGACTGGTATTGCACAGGCTGATTCAAAAGACCGAGAAAAAGCATTTAATACCCTAGTCACTTTTTTAATGAGCTTCGCCAGCCGTACCGGTGTGCGTGATCGTTTAAATATTTTCACTACCAACTACGATCGCCTGATCGAAGCCGGTGCAGAACTGGCAGGAATTCATTTAATGGATCGTTTTCTTGGCAATTTAATGCCCGTTTTTCGCTCTTCACGCCTAGACCTGGACATGCATTACAGCACCCCAGGTATTCGTGGTGAGCCAAGATATTTAGAAGGTGTCGCACGTTTCACCAAACTGCATGGCTCTGTTGACTGGTTACAGATAGGCCATGATATTCGTCGCATGGGCTTACCCTTTGGCGCATCAAGCATTACGCCATTTTTGCAAGCCTCTGGGGCAACTACAAGCACAGCTCATAAGTTGATGATTTACCCTAATGCAGCCAAAGACCAAGAAACCGCTAACTACCCTTATGTAGAGCTATTTCGTGATCTCGCTGCTGGTATTTGCCAACCCAACAGCACCCTAGTGACCTACGGCTACAGCTTTGGCGACGAGCATATTAATCGGGTTATTCGGGATATGCTCACTATTCCATCAACTCATTTAGTGATTATTTCTAGAGATGACCCAATGGGTCGAATTATGGGTATATATCAAAGCCTTGGGCGCAGTTCACAAATCAGCTTATTGATTGGTCCTGCTCTCGCAGATATTACGAACCTCACCAAACAC
>JAAYFX010000238.1 GCA_012728025.1 Clostridiales bacterium | reverse complement strand
TCTTCAGGATGCTTTAAAGGCCGCACCGGCGGAAAAGCTTCTTGTCCGCTTAAATACAGGCACCTCCCCCTGCGTTATTTCACCGGAGGATGGTTCTGATAAATTTTTATATATGATTTTACCTGTCAGGCTAAAATCCTGATAAAAGCCCTTTAAGGCATTGGAGGTTTTATGCAAAGCAATTTTGAAGAAATAAAAATAAACACAGACTTTATAAGGCTTGATGCTTTTTTAAAGCTTTGTGCAGCGGCAGGCTCCGGCGGCGAAGCAAAAATGTATATTCAGGAAGGCAATGTGGAGCTTAACGGCGAGATTTGTCTCCAGCGGGGGAAAAAGCTTTATGATGGAGACAAGGTCAGCTTTAACGGCGAGAGCTACCTTATCCTCGGTGAAGAAAAATGATTCTTTCATCTCTTTCTTTGGCGGGATTTCGTAATCTTTGGGACCAGAGCATTGACTTTTCTTCAGGTATAAATGTAATAAGAGGGGAAAACGCCCAAGGGAAAACAAACCTTCTGGAAGCTATTTTCATGCTTAGCTGCGGCAGGGGTTTTCGCACCCGCTTTGACAGGGAGCTTATACGTTTCGGCAATGATTTTTCAAAACTGGAGGGGGAAATTTTCTCCCATGGCAGGCAGCAGACAATAGATATAAAGATGGGCCGCTGTGTTAGAAAACAGATAAGCTTAAACGGAGTGAGGAAAAATTCCTCGGAGCTTTCCGAAGCCTTCAGGGTGGTTCTCTTTTGCCCCGACGACCTTAACATGATAAAAGAGGGGGCAAAGGAGCGCCGCCGTTTTATTGACATGGCAATTTCCCAGCTAAAACCCTCTTATGCAGAGCTTATGTCGGAATACACAAGACTTTACGAGCATAAAAGGCGCATCCTTTGCGACTGGCGGGAAAAACCCTCTCTTTTAGATGCCTTAGAGGAGTATTCCGACTTTATGTGCCGCTGCTCGGCAAAGATAATACGCTATCGTGCGGCATATATAAAAAAGCTCTCTATGGAAGCTGGCTCCATACACAGCCGTTTTTCCGGAAATGGAGAGGAGCTTTCTGTAAATTACAACACAGTCAGCACAGTAACAGACCCCTTTGCTCCAGCCGTCGAAATTTATCAGCGGTTGAAAGAGCATCAAAAAAGCCACCGTGAGGCGGAGATAGCCTCATGCAGCGTTTTAACAGGCATCCACAAGGACGACCTTGAAATCAGCATAAATGGCATAACAGCAAGAAACTACGCCTCTCAGGGACAAATGAGAACAGCGGCCCTTTCACTGAAGATGGCAGAGCGGGAGGTATCCTTTCAAGATACCGGAGAAAACCCTGTTCTCCTATTAGACGATGTTTTAAGTGAATTGGACCCAAGGCGGCAGGAATTCGTTTTAAATCGAATAGGAGAAGGGCAGACCTTCATCACCTGCTGTGAGGACTCTAGGATAAAAGAGCGCACAGGAGGACAGGTCATAAATGTTTCCGAGGGAAAAGTTAGCCTTGGATGATTGATTGTTTAACTTATAAGCAAGGCTTTAAATTTTTATTGAAGGAGTCTTTAAATGTACCTCCATCTTGGAAAAAATGTTGTGGTTCAGCAAAAGCATATAGTCGCTGTTTTTGACCTTGATAACAGCTCCCATTCCCATATAACAAGAGCCTACCTGACAAAGGCGGAAAAAAGCGGTCAGGTGGTAAATGTATGCGATGATTTACCCAAAGCCTTTGTTATTTGCCAGCAGGATGAAGGCCCCCAGATAGTTTATTTATCCCAGCTTGCCTCGGCAACTCTTTTAAAAAGAGCTTCGGGAATAAATTTTGAATAAAACAGCTAAGGCCGGAATACGGCGTTTTAAAATACGGAAGGAAGAAGCAAATGTCTGAAATCACCGATAAGATAACAGAAGAATATGATGCCTCGCAAATTCAGGTCCTTGAAGGACTAGAGGCAGTTCGCAAGCGCCCCGGAATGTATATCGGAACAACCTCGTCAAGTGGTCTGCACCATCTGGTGTATGAAATTGTGGATAACTCCATAGACGAGGCCCTTGCCGGATATTGCAATCATATTGAAATCAGCATTGAAAAAGATAATGTAATAAAAGTAAGCGATAACGGCCGAGGTATACCTGTGGACATTCAGGAGCAGACGGGAAAATCAGCTCTTGAAGTTGTTTTTACGGTTTTACACGCCGGCGGCAAGTTTGGCGGCGGGGGCTATAAGGTCTCCGGCGGCCTTCACGGTGTTGGCGCTTCAGTGGTAAACGCTCTTTCCGAGTGGCTTTATGTACAGGTTCATAAAAACGGAAACATCTATGAAATGAGATTTTCCCGAGGAGACATTACACAAGAAATGAAAATTGTCGGCAGCACCGACAAATCAGGCACCACTGTTTTATTTAAGCCCGACAGCGAGATTTTTGAGGAAATAGCCTTTGACTACGAAATACTCTTTTCCCATATGCGGGAGCAGGCATTCCTAAACGGCGGCTTAAAAATAACTACTCAGGACTTAAGAGGAGACGAGCCTATCCGCCATGAAATGTATTATGAGGGCGGCATACGGGAATTTGTAAAATTCATAAATCGGGCGAAAACTCCCCTCCATAATGACATCATATATATGTCAGGAGAAAGAAACGACTCCATAGCAGAGATTGCCATACAGTATAACGACAGCTATAATGAAAATATCCTTTCTTTTGCAAACAACATTAACACTGCTGAGGGAGGTATGCACGAAACCGGCCTTAAGGCCGCCCTCACAAGGGTGCTGAATGTCTATGGCCAAAAGTGCGGACTTTTAAAAAATGACGAAAAGCTCTCAGGCGAGGATTGCCGTGAGGGTCTTGCCTGCATAATTTCCGTAAAGCTCACCGATGCCCAGTTTGAGGGGCAAACCAAGGCAAAGCTTGGAAACTCGGAAATAAGAACCCTTGTGGA
>JAAYFX010000237.1 GCA_012728025.1 Clostridiales bacterium | reverse complement strand
GTGGACCATGTGGTTCCGGGCTTTGCCTCCCACGAGACTCTTCTTTACTCGCCGGAGCTTAAGTTTTACTCAAACCGTGTTAAGATGGACGAAAATCTCTCAACCAACATTAAAGGGCTTCACTGCCTTGGGGATTCCTCCGGTTGGACAAGAGGCCTTATGATGGCCTCGGTTATGGGTGTTTTGATGGGAAGAATAATAAACGCTCAGGACTAAATGCAAAAATGCCACGGCAGGTATAAACCGCCGCGGCATTTTTATATTTTCTTAGGTGTTCTTGCCGTTTCCGAGGCCAAAAGTCCCCAGAGAACCCACGAAATAGGAGAGACAATAAAAAGACCCAAGCTGAAAAAACTTTGCATCCAATAACATATAAGCGCAGATATAAGGCAAAGGCAAAGGGGCTTGTACTTTGCACTTTTAAGGGCGGCAAAAAGGCTTGAAAGTTGGGCAGCCAGATAGCACAAGAGGGAAAAAAGCCCTGTATTCACTAAGATACCCAGATAGGCATTGTGGGCATTGTCTACATATGTTTGCAGGTGTCGGCCGGTTTCCTCCACATAGCGTGAAAAGCCAAGGTCAATCCGCAGGGCAAGAGTACCCGACCCGCCGCCGAAAAGAAGCCTTTCCGGAACAAGGGAGAGAACTTCACGCCAAATAAGAATACGTGAGGAACCAAAGTCCTCCTGCAAATTACCCCGCATTGCCTGAGAAATTTCATAGACAGAGCCTTCTTCACCCGACCACAGATATACTATACATAAGCCCGATACTAAAACTAAAACTGATAAGCTTGAGATAAACAGGTTTAATGTTTTTTTCTTAAACTCCTTTTTTTCAAGACAAAGTCTTGCAATAAGAAAAAAGAGGGATAAAATAAGCAAAGCGGCAAAAGGCTTTGAAAAATGCAGGTTAAGGAAAACCTTGCTATCTCCTCCAAGACCTTTAAAGGCAGCTCCCAGCCCAAAAAAGAAAAAGGCGACAACAAGAACTTCAAGTCCTTTTCGCAGGCGCTCGCCTGTGTTAAGAACAAAGGGCGCCGCCCCTATCATAAGACATAAAGCCGCAAGTATGCCGCTTGCCACCCGACAGGCAAGAAGGCAAAAGCAGCCAAGAGAAATGACCGCCAAAAATGGAAGGGGTCTTTTTTCACTTACTATATAGTAAACGGAAATAAGGGGCAAAAGTATGCATAAATACCCGCTGAAAAGGTCAGCATTGCCGATGGTGGATAAAAACTCGCTGCTATATTTTGTCCCCGCATCATAATAGCTATAATCCGTCGGAAAAAGCCAAAGAGGGTTTTTACCCAAAAGCTGTAAAACAGCGATGAGACAGCAGAGAAAGCCTGAAATTGAAAAGGCATATATATATTCTTTTTTAAGGCTGCCATAATGAAATACACCAAAAAAAATAAGACAACAGAGACTTATGGTGAGAAGACCGTCAAAACGCCCCTCACCTATAATAACCGAAAATCCATAGGGAGAGAGGATTGCCGAAATAAGGCAGAATAGCAGATAAAGTAAAATGAAAAATGCAGTTGGACTTTGTTTTTCCGCCTTAAAGGGCCTTTTTGCTTTCAGATGGAAAACAAATATGGATAAGAGCCATAAAACCGTAAGTATAGAAAAGAAAAAGAACTTTGAAATGGTAAGCATGGCATAACCACGAAAGCCCAGAAAAAGCGGATAGAGAAAGATTATAAGATATATGTATTTGTCGGTAATCCATTGGGGAAAACCCGTATTTTCAATTGCTTCTGATAGCTTTTTCAAAATGCCCTCCCTAAAGACCCGACTATTAAACAAAACTTGAACTGAGGATTAAAAAATGTATTTTGACACACACGCCCATTATTATGATGAGAGCTTCGACCCTGATAGGGACGAGACGATAAAAGACTGCTACGCTAAGGGTATATCAATGATACTAAACGCCTCCAGCAACCTTGAAAGCGCCAAAGCCTGCGTGGATTTAGCGGATAAATATCCATTTATGTATGCAGCCGTAGGTTTTCATCCCCATGATGCAAAGGAATTTAATGAGGATTCCCCAGAGCAGCTAATGAAGCTTTGCAAAAACCCAAAGGTTCGGGCCATAGGGGAAATCGGCCTTGATTATTACTATGGTCACTCTGAAAAAGATGTACAGAAAAGGGTTTTTACAAAGCAGATGGAGCTTGCCCGCCACCTTAACCTTCCGGTGATAATCCATAATAGGGATGCTCATTTTGACTGTATGGATATAGTCCGGCGCTTTCCCGAAGTATCAGGTGAGTTTCACTGTTATTCCGGCAGTGCCGAAATGGCAAAAGAGCTTCTTGACATGGGCTGGTATCTGGGCTTTGGAGGGGTAGTCACCTTTAAAAATGCCAGAAAGGTGATTGAGGTGCTGGAAATGTGCCCCACAGACCGCATACTTCTTGAAACAGACTGCCCTTATTTGTCTCCCGTTCCTAACAGGGGAAAAAGAAACGATTCACGAAACCTTCTTTATATAGCCGAAAAAATTGCGGAGATAAAAGGAATGGATGTAAAAGAGCTGGTTCTTACAGCGGCGGAAAACGGGCGCAGCTTATTTGGGATAAAGGGGTAAACCGGTGAATAGCCGGAAAATCAGTCCTCAAACTTTGTTCCAAAACTAGAGCTTTTCAAAACATCCGAAAGCCCTGTCAAAACAGAGGAGACATTGTTGCTGCGGTATGCGGTTTCCGGAGTGTTAAGCTTTATGGGAGCATCCTCACCTATGGGCAGCATAAGGTGAACATGAGTACCCTCACCTTCACGGCTTTCCACAAGCAAAACGCCTTTGTGGAGCTGGGCTATGCCGTAGGCGATGTAAAGCCCCAGCCCGTTTCCCTCTTGGAAGTTTTCAAGGTCAAGCTCTGTATCGGGGAGGGCAAATATTTTTGAAAGCACTTCCTGAGACATTCCGGCGCCATCATCCTCGGCGGATATGACAATGCGCCCTCCTGAGCGGCGAAGGGAAAGGTTGATGCTATTTCCCGCCTTGCAGTTTTGAAGACTGTTTGCAATAAGATTTGTTAAAAGCTGTTCTATTCTTTCGGGGTCAACAAGGGCAACAGCGTCAGTTTCGTCAGAGCTGAAGCTGATTTTCACACCTGTCTCGGAAGCAAGGGAGGAAGCTGTGGCCACAAGCTCGGAGCAAAGCTTCACAAGGTCTGTATAAGCCGGAGAGAACACAAGCTCTCCACGCTCAATTAGGTCTGCACTGTCAACCTGAGTAAGAGTGCGCAACAGACGGTAATAGTAATGATACAGTATGGATATGTGTCGCTCGGGAGGAGTTTTTCCCTCTTCGAGCATGGAAAAGCAGCGGTCTGCCGACATTTTTATACCCATGGCATTATTTCTAAGGTTGCTTATAATGCTTCTTGTTAAAAACAGTGCAGGCTTTGCGTTTTTTATAGGGTCAAAAAACAACAGTGTAAGCCCCTCAGAGCGAACCACAGAGACAGCCGACTCTTTTCCAAGAAAATTGAAGGCGCATACAAAGTTTTCGGCTTTGTTTTCAAGTACTTCTGGAGGTATAAGGTTTTTTGCCTCAAAGCCTTGAAGTTCGGAATCAAAGGCTTCCTCGGCGGCGGGGTTTGCGTAGACTAATATGTTCCCGTCGATAACAACAACAGGCTGGTGTACAGAAGAAAAAAAACTAGAAAGATATTCATTATTTCTCATAAATACGGATAACCTCCATTCAGGAGTAGTATTTGAGTTAAACCAACTTTTATGTTGTTTGTACATAATAACAAATAAAACCTTTGTTGACAATTAATTTTAATTTACACTAAAAAACATCAATTTTAACAATCACGCATAAATAAAATTAAACTTATGGATTTTCTTGATTTTTCAAGTCTTTTGGTGTACAGTAGTACGGCTTATCATGGGAAGAAGCGGCAGAAAAGCAAATGCACTGACCTTGCCGCATATATAATATCATAAAACTTTAAATATTTTAATAGAACTTATGCGGCTTCTATAAATTTTGGAGGTACAAAAATGCCGGCTTCAAAAAACCAGAACTACCTTCACGGCGCCGTTATACTTACAGCTGCTGTTGTGATAATAAAAATCCTTGGGGCTATTTACAAAATCCCAATGGGAAACATCCTAACAGACGAGGGATTTGCCCATTTTAACGTTGCTTACAACCTATATAATGTTCTGCTGACCCTTTCCACAGCAGGTCTGCCTATTGCTTTGGCTAAGCTTATTTCTGAGGCAAACAGCCTTAATAAGCCTCTGCAAATTAAAAGAACCTTTAAGGTCGCAATGACGGCCTTTGTGGTTCTTGGCATTGTGGGAACTGTGGTTATGTTAATGTTTCCCACAGAGCTTGCGGCCTTCATGATGGATGTGGAAGCAAGCCAAAGTGTTTTTGCCATGGCTCCGGCTGTAATTCTTGTTTGCATCATGTCAGCCTTTAGAGGCTATACTCAAGGACTTTCGGATATGCGCCCCACCTCCATATCCCAGATTATCGAAGTGGCGGTTAAAGTGGTCTTTGGCCTTGCTGTTGTCCTCATTCTGCAAAGCAGGGGGGCGAGCCTTCCTCTGCTGTCGGCAGGGGCCATTTCTGGTGTTGCAGTAGGCTCTCTTGCCGCCTGTATTTATATGGGTGTTGTAGCAAAAAAACGCATGAAGGCCGAAGCTGCAAGGGCAGGCGAGGTTTCTCCGGAAAGGCAGGATATTTCCGATAGCAAGTCAGTTATACTAAAAAGACTCGTAAGAATAGGCGTACCCATTGCTTTAGGTTCCAGCGTTCTTAGCATCATTACCCTTGTAAACACAAAGCTTGTTTTAGGCCAGCTTCAAAATGCCGCCGGCTTTACTTACGATGAGGCAAAGGTTTTGTTTGGGGTGTATTCAAAGGCCCTTACCTTATATAATCTTCCTGCGGCTCTTATTACCCCTCTTACCATAAGCATCGTTCCTGCCATAGCGGGCTTTATTGCAAAAAAGCAGTTTTCCGAAGCTAAGGATGTTATAGAGTCCTCCCTTCGTATATCAACTATAATAGCCCTTCCCATGGCCATAGGCTTAAGTGTTCTATCAGCCCCTATTATGGATGCCCTATATTACGGCAGTGCCGGACAGGGGGCAGAGCTTCTTGCCATTATGGGAATAGCCTCCTTTTTCGTCTGCCTGTCTCTTATGACCACTGCCATCTTGCAGGCGGGAGGCAGGGAAAGATTGCCCATGTATACAATGCTTATAGGCGGGAGTCTCAATATTGTATTAAACTGGCTGCTTGTTGGCAATCCTAATATAAATATCTATGGTGCTCCCATAGGCACTTTAATCTGTTACGTGGTAATGGGGGGCTTAAACCTGTGGTTTGTAATAAAAAAGCTTCCCGAGCGCCCTCGCTTTGGAAGAATATTTATAAAGCCTTTTATAAACTGCCTTGTTATGGGGGCCGTAGCATGGCTTATATATCCGGCGGTTTTGGAACTTATAGGAGCCGGAGCGCAGCCGGATAGGCTTTGCGTTTTGTTGGCACTGGGGGTTGCTGTTGCGGTTGCCGCCTTGTGCTATCTTGTACTTACTGTTATAACAAAGGCCATTACCATGGATGATATGCTTTTGATACCCAAGGGCGAAAAGCTTGCAAAGCTTTTGAGAGTGAAGGAATAAGGCTTGCTGAAGCGGTGGTTTAACATATGAATATAAGTGTGCCATTCTAAACAAAAACCTTTGAATACCAAGGGATTTCAGATATATGCACAGACAGAACCATTGCATTTTATAAGAATATCTAAAGAAAAAAATCGACTTGCGGAAGGGTGGAAAATGTGGTAGATTTTGAATATAAATCTGTATATGATATGGGAGATTTTCGCAAAATAATAGAGATACTGCGCTCTCCTGAAGGCTGCCCATGGGATATGGAACAAACCCACGAGAGCATCCGTCGAAACCTTTTGGAAGAAGCTTATGAGGTTTGTGAGGCCATAGATGAAAAAAATCCTGAACATCTTAAGGAAGAATTGGGCGACCTTATGATGCAGGTTATCTTCCACTCCCATATTGAGGAGGAAAAGGGAAGCTTTGATTTGGACGATGTTGCCGATGCCGCTGTCAAAAAGCTGATTTTCCGTCATCCTCATGTGTTTGGGGACAAAAATGTTTCAGGCAGTAAGCAGGTTCTGCAAAACTGGGACGAGCTTAAAAAACGTGAAAAGGCACAGACAACCGCCACAAAAACAATGGTGGACGTAGCAGAAAGCCTGCCTTCTCTTTGGCGGGCGGAAAAGATACAGATAAAGGCTCAAAAGGTCGGCTTTGACTGGCCGGATATAAAAGGAGCTATGGACAAGCTTAAG
>JAAYFX010000236.1 GCA_012728025.1 Clostridiales bacterium | reverse complement strand
CCTTGAGCGCATAGGCCGATGCAGCCTGTAAGCACCATGGAAACCTCTGAGGCAAGACCCCGCAGGGCCATGGCTTTTTTCATGGCATTTACAATATCCGCACAGTGGGAGGAGGTGCAACCGCCTCCGCCGCAGACGTAAACAGTATGGCGAAAGTCTGAATTGGCGTCTATAAAATTCTGACGCAGTTCCTCAAGGTCTGCATGGGTTTTTACATTTAAAGTATAAATGGCGCTCATATAAGCTCACCTCCCTCGGCTAACTGTTTTTCTTTTTCATACCATTCGGCAAAGATTGCCGGCAGTCTTTCCGGAGTAACCGCCGGATAGACAACAGCATCAATGGTCATGGCCGGAGCAAGGCCGCAGGCTCCTATACAACGGGCAATCTCAAATGTGAACATTCCATCGGCGGTTGTGCGGCCGACTTTAACATTAAGCTCGTCTTGTATGGCCTCGGAGATGGAAACTCCGCCCCGCACATAACAGGCCGTTCCAAGACAGACTCGGATGGTGTGGCGTCCACGAGGCTCTGTTGTAAAAAATGAATAAAAGCTTACAACCCCCGAAACTGTTGACAGGGGAAGCTCAAGCTCTGTGGCCACTATCTGCTGAACCTCAAGGGGAAGGTGGCCGTAAATGCCCTGAACCATGTGCAGAACCTGAATAAGGCTGCCTTGCTTATTTCTGCCGCCTGCTGAAATCTGGCGAATACGCTCCAACACATAGGCATCGGCAGCTTCGACAGTGTCTTTACACTGTCCGGTCTTATTGTTCATATTGTGTTGCCTCCTCTTAGTTATAGTAGAATCTGTGTCTTTGTCCAAAATCAATTAACGGGGGGCTTATTTATATGTGCCTGCTTAGCAGGTGATTAAAAGGCACACTATAATAAATGCTATGTTATTTGAGAAAAGAAAGCAAGGAAAGTTAAGTTATTAACGGCTAAAAAGCAGAGAAAATTTAAGAAAAAGTTCTGACAGTTTACATCTTGACTTTTTTGTTGAAAACTACTAAACTAAAAGATACGAGACTTTAAACTTTGTGGCATTTTTAACGATAATTTCTTCACAATAAACAAAAAGGCAACAACCCTCCTGTTTTTATTATAGAAGGGTTGCTGCCTTTTGATTTTTGTTTTCCAAAGAGGACAAATCTTAAAAAAGTCTTATGCCATCTACGTATTTTCCGGTTACCAAGCCATCACAGCCTAAATACATAAGGCGCTCCAGCCGTTGGGAAAGGGACATAGGGCGGGGAGAGCAGATGCCGCTGTCGTCCAAAACCACAGCGTCGAAAATATAATCTTTATCAAAGCTGCCGACTTTGCCGAAAAAGCTGCCGCCGCCAAGGCTTGCCATATAGAACACTTCGGGGAAACTAAGGGGGGGAAGGCTTTTATCAACTAGGCGCCAGCGCAGCTTTGAAACCTGAACAGCCGAGGCCATTGTACGGAAAAGGCAGGTGTTCGCCCCGCCGGCAAGGTCTGTTCCAAGGCCAATATTCAGCCCCTCCTTAAGATAGAGGCGGGCAGGAGCAATGCCTGAGGTGAGATTTGTGTTGGATTGGGGGCAGTGGGCTATATATACCCCACGCCGTTTCATACGGGCAACTTCGCTTTCAGAGGAATAGACACAGTGGGCCATGACAGTTTTTGACTTGTCACCGAAAAGGCCGAAGCGCTCATAGGTTTCGCCGTAATCCTCACAGTCGGGGCAGAGCTTTTTCACCCATTCCACCTCGTCAAGATTTTCGGAAAGATGGGACTGGACGGGTAGGCCATACTTTTTTTGAAGCTTTCCCAGACCTTCCATAAGAGTGTCTGAGCAGGAAGGGGTAAAGCGTGGGGTGATTATAGGCCCTGTTTTTTTAAATCGGGCGCTTTCTTTAATCCATTCTTCCGTTTCAGAAAGTGAGGCGGCAGTTTCTTCAATAAGGTAGGAGGGGCTGTTTCTATCCATGTTCACCTTGCCAACAAGGCTGCGCAGCCCGCTTTTTTCAAGCTTTTCCATAAGAATAAGGCTGGCCTGCCTGTGCAAGGTGGCAAAAATAACAGCGCTGGTTGTTGGACCTGAAAGAAGCTCTTGAACAAACATATCGTAAGCTCTTTCGGCATATTCCAAATTTTCATAGCGGGCCTCCTCGGGAAAAGCCTGAGTATTGAGCCAGTCTAAAAGCTCAAGGTCCATGCCAGTGCCCCGAAAGGCATACTGGCAGGCGTGAAGGTGCAAATCGCAAAGACCGGAGATTATGAGCCTTTCTCCAAAATCATCCATAGGTAAATTTGCATATCTTTCGGGAAGTTCTTTAAAAACCCCAGCAGATTTGCCATTTTCACAAACGAGATAAGAGCCTTCATTTACAGAAAGCTCCTCGGGACTTTTGGAAAATATAATGTTGCCTTTTACGATAAAAGATTTTGCCATGAAAATCACATCCTTAATAAGAAGATTATAACAAAACCTAGGAAAGGCCGCAAGACGGAAAAGTTTCGAAAATGGGAAAACCTTTAAAAAAGCACATCCCCCACTTTATGTCGGAAATGTGCTTTTTATGTATGAGATTTTGTTCCCGCCGTAATAAACCACAAAGCGCCTAACAGCTCTTTGTGAGAAAGAGACAGGGTTTTACGCTGGTTTTGATTATTTAAAAGTTTAGCAAGTACTGACTCTAAAGTCGTTTTTGCCGAAGTATTTTGCTTCGTACAAGGCGCTATCCGCTATGGAATACACAGATGAGAAAGAAGCGCCCGTTTCACAGATGGGTGCAACGCCTATGCTAATCGTTATTACCGGCTCGTCGGGG
>JAAYFX010000235.1 GCA_012728025.1 Clostridiales bacterium | reverse complement strand
TATAATGGAGCTTATAAACAGCATAGCAAAGGAACACGGGGGATATTCCGTTTTCGTCGGCGTAGGCGAGCGCACCCGTGAGGGAAACGACCTTTACTATGATATGATAAAATCCGGAGTTATCGACAAAACGGCTCTTGTTTTCGGTCAGATGAACGAGCCCCCCGGAGTCAGAATGCGTGTGGGGCTGACGGGACTTACCATGGCAGAATATTTCAGAGACGAGGCCCAGCAGGACGTACTGCTGTTTATCGATAACATATTCCGCTTTGTTCAGGCAGGCTCGGAGGTTTCGGCGCTTTTGGGGCGTGTTCCCAGTGCAGTCGGCTATCAGCCCACCCTTGCCAACGAAATCGGCAGCTTGCAAGAACGCATAACTTCAACAAATTCCGGTTCGATAACCTCTGTTCAGGCAATTTATGTTCCGGCGGACGACTTTACAGACCCCGCCACAGCAACAACCTTTGCCCATTTGGACGCTGTAACGGTTTTGTCCCGCTCCATAGTTGAGCAGGGCATATACCCTGCCGTTTCACCGCTGGAATCCACCTCCCGCATACTGGAGCAATCCATTGTGGGCTTGGAGCATTATCGTGTTGCCCGCTCTGTCCAGAGTATTTTGCAGCGATATAAAGACCTTCAGGATATTGTTGCCATCCTTGGAGTTGACGAGCTTTCTGAAAGTGATAAGCTTATTGTTGACAGGGCAAGAAAGGTTCAGCGCTTTTTGTCCCAGCCATTTTTTGTGGCTGAAAAATACACCTCTATCTCCGGCAGATATGTACCCATGGACGAAACCGTACGGGGCTTTAAGGAAATTGTTGAAGGTGTGCATGATGAAATACCCGAGGGCCTGTTCCTAAATGCCGGTACCATTGACGAGGTAGTTGAAAGGTTCAGAAAAGCAAATGGGTGAGGACATGGAAAAAAAGAAAATTCATTTGCAAATCATAACCCCCAGAGGACTTAAGATAGATGAAAGAGCCGATATGGTTGTTATGCGCTGTGTCAACGGCGACATGGGAATTTTGGCCGGTCATGAGGAAACTTCCGCTGCCTTAGGTGATGGGATTCTTCGTATAATAAACGATGGGGTTGAGCAAAAAATTGCCCTCTTCGGCGGCGCTGCCATAGTGAAAGACGACAAGGTCAGTATTCTTACAAGCATTGCTCAGCGCCCTGATGAAATTGACCTTACAAGGGCCGAGGGCGACCGCAAACAGGCAGAGCTGCTCTTGCAAGAGCGCTCCGATGACCTTAAAATGCAGAGCTATCAAATTCTCCTGCGCCGTGCCCTTGTGCGGATTGAGGTAAGCGTTTACCCTCAGGATGAGGACGATTAAAAAAGCAGTCCCACGTTTAATAAACACAAGCCCCATTGTTTTAAGGCAGAAACAGCCTTTTAACAATGGGGTGTTTTTATAAGAAAGCTAAGAATATAAAGGGGCAAACCTAGTCCTTGTTGACATAAAAAGCAATAAGAATTTTCTTGTTTCCCCGCTTAAAACCTATATGAGCCTTATGGTATATGGCACTTTTGTATATAAAAGTGCTTTATTTAAGCGGAGACTTATACAAAAGTATTGACATACTTCGACACTGCTGTTAACATGGATTTGATAAAGAAAACACAGGCGGCAATTTAGGCCGAAGCAGAAGGGTCACCAAACAGCTGATATTCTTTGTATATATCTGGCCTTAATAAAAACTTAATATGTTCTCCGACAGGTTTACTTTGTAATTAATAGGGAATACGGTGAAAATCCGCAACAGCCCCGCTACTGTAAACGCTATCAAACCCTGTGCCACTATGCCACTGGCGAAAGCTGGGAAGGCGGCATAATGGGGGCGCAAGTCAGGATACCTGCCTGTCGGCTGCTATAAATTCATTTTCCGAGGGGGGATGGTTTATTTATTATGCCCAAAAGCTAATGGTCATGTAGTTTTTATGTAAAGATATGGAGGAGAACACATTGAAAAGAACATTTTCTATTATTCTTATTTTCACATTGCTTCTTATGCTTTTTGTTGGCTGCACTGCAAAAGACGAGGGCAGCCCCGAAACGGGAGCAGACGAAACGGTAACTCCGGCAGATTATGCAGGCACATACACAGGAGTTGCTCCCGCCTACAACGGGGAGCTTTCAGTTGAAGTTGAGCTTGACAGTGCCGGCAAGATACTCTCTGTTACAGTTGATAAAAACCATGGGGAAACGCAGGATATTGGAACCATACCCATAGAAAGCTTTCCTGCAAAAATCCTCTCTGCCCAGTCACTTAAAGTAGACGCTGTGACAGGGGCAACAGTTACTTCAGATGCTATACTCGCCGCTGTTGCAGATGCACTTTCCAAGGCGGGGCTTAATCCAGCGGATTACGGCTTTGAGGCATCAGAATCCGAGGAATATGAGCTTGCGGCTCTTGATTTGTCAAAGCTTCCGGAAAAAGCTCCAGTGACAGGCTCCATAGAGCTTACTGACTCCAAGGGCAGGCAGGTTACGCTGGACACGCCGATTTCCAGTTATGCAATCAGCACCATGGATGTTATCGACTACATTATACCCCTGCTTGGGGAGGATGCCTTTCATAAGCTTGTTGCCTCCGGTCAGGACGGCGGCCACGGTCTAAATACATATGCAAAGCTGTATACACCCATAATCGGAAACTTCATGGAGCACGTGGGGAAAATTTCGGAGCATAACGCACCCTTTGACCTTGAAATGATTCTTGCAGTTAACCCCGATGTTCTCATAGTAAACTCTGCCATGGGCGCCCACAACTATGCCCTTGAAATAGAGCCACAGCTTCAGGAAGCGGGAATACCAATAGTCCTCATTGACGTTCCGGGGAAAATTTTTGTAAGTTCTGCTCAGGAAACCATAAGGCAGCTAGGAGGAATTTTCCAAGTGGAAGAAAGAGCCGAGGAAGTAGCCTCCTTTATTGACGAGCAGTTTGACCTTCTGGCATCCAAAAACCTTGCAGAGCGCAACGATAAACCCACAGTGTATTATGAAAAGTCCGGCTATG
>JAAYFX010000234.1 GCA_012728025.1 Clostridiales bacterium | reverse complement strand
TTGGACTTAAAGCTGCGCAAGGATATGCAAAGGGAGCTTAAGCAAATTCAGCAGCAGGTTGGAATTACCTTTATTTATGTGACTCATGACCAGGAGGAAGCCCTAACCATGTCTGACACCGTCGTTGTTATGAACAAGGGCGAAATTCAGCAGATTGGCACTCCTGTGGATATATATAACGAACCTAAAAATGCCTTCGTAGCGGATTTTATCGGCGAGAGCAATATTATAGACGGCATAATGGTGGAAGATAATGTTGTCCGAATGTACAGGCGGAATTTCCCCTGTCTTGACAAGGGCTTTGCCAAAAATGAATCTGTGGACGTGGTTGTGCGCCCCGAGGACATTGACATTGTTCCAGTAGAGCAGGGGCAGATTATAGGCACTGTTACAGATGTCACCTTTAAAGGAATGCAATACGATATTATCGTTGATTTCGAGGGCTTTAAATGGCTTATACAGACTACGGACTTTTCTCCCCTTGGCTCAAAAATCGGCGTTAAAATTGACCCCGACGGCTTCCACATAATGAAAAAGAGTGAGTATTCCGGCCTTTACGGGGATTACAGCTCATACAGCGAGGAGTACGACGAGCTTTCTGCCGACCCTGATGCGGGAGGGCAGGAGGATGAGTAAAAAAGCCTGCTCACAGAAAGGCACAAAAGCCTTTTGCCTCTCCGGCGCAAGAAAGATAAAAACATTTTTTAAGCGTCACCAAAAACAGTCTTTTGCCTATCCTTATATTATGTGGATGGCGATTTTTGTCGTAATACCCATAATCCTTATAGGGGTTTATGCATTTACCGACTCTGGGGGCTTCACTTTCCGCAACTTTGCCGGCATGGCCTCCTATGCTCCTGTTTTCGGACGTAGTCTTTGGCTTGCCTTTTTGGCAACGGCCATCTGCCTTTTTATAGGCTATCCCGTTGCCCTTGCCATAAGCCGCAGAAACCTTAAGTCCCAGCGTATTCTCATGATGCTTCTTATGCTGCCCATGTGGATAAACTTTCTTTTGCGCACCTATGCTTGGATGTCCCTTTTGGAAAACACAGGGCTTATAAATCGTGCCCTTGCCTTTTTGGGGGTTTTTGAGCTTATAAACTCCCTTAATTCCGGCAATCCATCCTATATTCCCATAGACCATTTCCAGATGATAAACACCGGCGGCGCCGTAGTTTTGGGCATGGTGTATAACTACCTGCCCTTTATGATTCTTCCCATCCACAGCGTCATAATAAAAATTGACCCCTTTGTTATAGAAGCTGCTCAGGATTTGGGAGCAAACCGTCCCACGGTTTTTAGAAAGGTTATTTTGCCCCTGTCCCTTTCCGGTGTTATCAGCGGCATCACCATGGTTTTTGTGCCTTCTGTGTCTACTTTTGTAATATCAAAGCTTTTAGGCGGCGGAACCGATATGCTTTTAGGCGACCTTATCGAAATGCAGTTTTTGGGAGCGGCATACAATCCCCATTTAGGCTCTGCAATCTCCCTTATAATGATGGCAATAGTCGTTTTGTGCATGAGCATTATGAACCGCTTCGGTGAGGGTGAGGAACAGGCGGTGCTGATGTGACAAGAAAGTATAAAAACCCTGTCGGCAACTTTATGACTTTGCTGACCCTTATTTTCCTTTATCTGCCCATAGTTGTGCTTATAGTCTTTTCCTTTAATAAAACGAAAAGCCGCACCATATGGTCGGGCTTTACTTTAGATTGGTACAGGGAGCTTTTTACAGACAGCACAATAATGACCTCCCTGCAAACCACCCTTGCCGTTTCCATTTTAGGCGCTCTTATAGCAACCATTGTTGGAACCTTTGCCGCCATTGGCTTTTTCAAGATGAAGCGAAGCTGGCGCTCCCCTCTTTTAACCATTAACAATATCCCTGTTATAAATGCGGACATCATAACGGGCGTTTCCCTATCCCTGCTTTTTGTTTCCGCAGGGGCGATTTTGGGCTTTGATTTGGGCTTTGGCACCCTGCTGATTGCCCACATCAGCTTTAACATCCCCTATATTATTCTTTCCGTTATGCCAAAGCTCTACCAGCTTGACAGAAACCTTTTCGAGGCGGCTCAAGACTTGGGCTGCACTTGGTTTCAGACCATATATAAGGTTATTATACCGGAAATTATGCCGGGCATAATAAACGGCCTTATAATAGCCTTCACCATGTCGGTGGACGACTTTGTCATAAGCTATTTCACAGCGGGCAGCAGTGTCCAAACCCTTTCCATGACCATCTACGCTATGACAAGGCGCAGAATAAGCCCCAAGATAAACGCCATATCCACCCTTTTATTCGCAGTGGTTTTAATCCTTCTTATAATTGTCAACCTGCGTGAAGCCAGACAGGCAAAAGCCGAGGCTAAAAAACAACGCATATTGAAAGGACGGTAGATAATGAAAAAATTTGTTGCTTCTCTTTTATCCCTTATGCTGCTCATGAGCCTTTTTTCCGCCTGTGGGGGGAAGAAATCCGAAAACGGCCTTGTAAACGTATACAACTGGGGCGAATATATAGACCTTGACCTTATCAAACAGTTTGAAAGCGAAACGGGAATAAAGGTAAACTATAAAACCTATGAGTCCAACGAGCAGATGTACAGCGTTTTACGTCAGGGGGGCGTTAGCTATGATGTTGTTATCCCCTCGGACTATATGATTTCCCGTCTTATAAACGAAGATATGCTGGCGGAGCTTAACTTTGACAATATCCCCAACTATTCCCTCATAGACGAAAGCCTTAAAAACATGGATTACGACCCTTTAAATAAATTCAGTGTGCCTTATATGTGGGGCACTGTGGGTATAATCTATGACCCCGCCATAGTTGGTGAAGTTGATAGCTGGAGCGCTCTTTTTGATGCTGAAAACAGCGGGAAAATTCTCATGTTTGATAACTCACGGGATGCCATGGGCATAGCTCTTAAATATCTGGGCTATTCCATGAACACCACAGATAGAGAAGAACTCGGCGAGGCCTTTGCCCTTTTGCAGCAGCAAAAGAGCATACTTCAAGGCTATGTCATGGACCAGATATTCGACAAGCTGGAAACCGGAGAGGCGGCCATAGGCCCCTATTACGCCGGTGATTACCTTATTATGCGTGAGGCAAACCCAAATCTTAAATTCTGCATTCCCGAAGAAGGCTCAAACGTTTTTGTTGATGCCATGTGCATCTTAAAAAACGCTGAAAACAAAGAAAACGCCGAGAAGTTTATAAACTTCATGAGCGGTACAGAGCAAAGCGCCGCAAACTCCGAGTTTATCGGCTACACAAGCCCCAATATCGAGGTTGAGGCTCTTATCGAAGGTGACGAAACTGTCATGAGCGTTATGTACCCCTCGGAGGAAATTCTCGCAATTTGCGAATCCTTTGTAAGCCTGCCTCAGGAAACCCTTGATTACTACGATTCCATTTGGGTAAAGCTTAAATCATAAATCTTTATTAGAGGGGCAGTGGAGCAGTTTTACAATACGCCACAGAGCAACAGCAAAAAAGCAATCGGGTCTGCCTTTTATGGGCAGACCCGCAATTTTTACGCCTTTAATTTTTATTTTCAAAGGGAAAGCTGTATTCCAGCGAAAGAGCATCTCGGACGGATATAATATCCTTTTGTACGGCCTTGCTCAGGGGAACCCCCTTGTCCTTTCTCTCCAGCCAGACAAGGTATTCCTTTTCCCCTGCCGTATATATTCGTTCTTCATCGGGAGCCTTTTCCGAGGCTCTAAGCTCACGGAGTATATCTCCGCAGGTTTTCTTAAAGCCCTCTTGCCCCATAAAGGCTTCTGGGTCCACAACAAGGAAAAAGTGTCCCAGATGATAGGCCCTTTTCCCGCCATTTTCATCTAAGCCCGTAAGAGCCTTGAGGAAGCTTCCCGCTTGCAGGGCAGCCGAGAGCACCTCTACCACCGTAGCATAGCCATAACCCTTGTAGCCGCCCAGCTCCTCGCCTATGCCCCCTAAGGGAGACAGAGCCGCCTTTCCGCTGACTAAATCTTTTAAAATCTGCTCGCTGTCTGTAAGGGCGCTGCCGTCACGTCCTATAACCATGCCGGCAGGGGTGTCCTGCCCCATGCGGGCGTAATATTCTATTTTACCCCTTTGGGTGATGGAAGTTGCACAGTCCAGCATAAAGGGAAAATCCTCATCTGTGGGAAGTCCTATGGTTAAAGGGTTTGTTCCCAGCATATTTTCAACACCGAAGGTAGGGGCGATTGAGGGTCTTGCATTTGTGCCTGTAATGCCTATCATGCCGGCCTTGGTTGCCATGCCGGCCCAATAGCCTGCTATGCCGTAATGGGTGGAGTTTCGCACAGCCACCATGGAAAGCCCATAGGCTTTTGCCTTTTCTATGGCCATCTCCATGGCCTTATGGCTTGCCACCATGCCCATGCCGTCGTTAGCGTCCAAAACTGCCGTAGTGGGCGTTTCTTTCAAAATGTCTATCTTTGTAACAGGCTTTTGGATGCCCTCTACTATTCTGTCGATATATATGGGTTTAAAACGGTTGCAGCCGTGGCTTTCAATGCCCCGTCTATCACTTTCAAGCAAAACATCGGCGCATAAGGCGGCATCTTTTTCCGGCACTCCATAGCCGCAAAAAGCGTCTGTTAAAAAGCTTTGCATAAGCTCCCAAGATACATAGGGTCTTTCTTCCATACCTAATCTTCCTTTCGGTCTGTGTTATATCTAGCAGTCTTTTCATTAATTATATACGGCCATACAGCCCATTTTTCGACCATATATAAGGTTTGCCTTGGGTTTTATTATATTATAAAAGGTTTTTTTGTAAATAGCATAAAATGTTTTCTTGGATTTATTGTCAGAATTTATTTCTTGTATTGTTTTTTTTGCACATAATGGTATAATGTCCATATGCCGTTACGGCCCATGGTGCCTGCGGCATAATATTTGCATGATATTTATTGATTTGCACAGGGATAGTAGGGTGATAGCTTGTATCTAGGCAGCGTAAGGTTTTTTAAACACCTGATATTACTGGTTATTGTCCTTATAATCGTCTCTCTCCTAATCGGCCTTGTCAGTGCTCACGGGCGTTATAACAAGCTTGAAAAAACTACGGAGCGCTATGAAAATGCCCTTTCCGCCATGGGCTATGTTCTGCCGGAAAGAAACGGCAGCAAGGAAACTTCAAAAAACTCCGAAAACGAGCAGGCAGAGCCTTCACCCGACCAGAATGATTTTTTTCTGCCCTCCTTTTCATATCAAACTCAATATCCCGACCTTTATGTAAGCCCCCCTGCAAGCCGCCATGAAAGCGAGGGAAACACGATTTACCTTACCTTCGACGGGGGTATAAGCTCAAACACCGCCGCTGTTTTGGATGTGCTTCGTGAAAAAGATATTTCCGCAACCTTCTTTGTCGTCGGCTCCTACGCCGAGGGCTGTGAGGATATATTGCGCCGTATAGTAGACGAAGGTCACAGCTTGGGTATGCGTTCATATTCGAATAATATCGATAAAATATACAGCTCCGTTGCTGAATTTCTTTCGGATATGGAGCGTTGCTTTAAGTTCTTTAAGGATGAAACCGGCGCTTCACCCCTTATATTCCGTTTTCCCGGAGGCAGCATAAACTCCTATAACTCAGGGATTTTCCAACAGCTTATCGCCGAGACTACCCGACGGGGCTTTGTTTTCTTTGACTGGAACGTTCTTGCTCAGGATGTGTATACATATGAGGACACCTCCATGACAGAAAACGTCCTTGACGGTTGCGCTTATATGGAAGGCGGGATTGTCCTTTTCCACGACCAGTATACGGATGCCGATGAATTGTCCGCACTTATAGACTTGCTTTTGCGCAGGGGATACAGCCTTGAAAAACTAAGTCCCGAAGTGCAGCCCATTGTTTTCAGTTATCCCCAGCCCCGCCGCAGTCAACTAAAATAAAACTTTATATAAAAAACCCCACTGTCATTGAAAATATGACTGTGGGGTTTTTATTTGATTTTAAAAGGTATCGGCGCTGTTACAGGGCTGGGTTTTATCAGTCTGCCTGCTCAAAGGCGCCTTCTTCCTCTGTTAATGTTATCTGCTTTGGGAAAACCATCTCGGAGTTTTCCTTAAGGAAGGTGGTATTTACATAGCCTTGGACATTCGCCCCGTCGGTTATGGCTATGGTTCCGGCGTTTATGTTGCCTACTACAACACTGTTTTCACGAAGACCGATGCGCCCGCCAACGTCTACATCGCCTTTTATCTTGCCGTCAATATCCATGCTCTGGCTGCTCATGTTTCCGACTATCATTGCGTTTTTGTCCATAACAATCCGCCCCTTGGAGGCTATGTCCCCCTGTATGAGAGCACCGTTTAGCCTTGTGTCGCTGCAGCTTACATTGCCGATTATCTTTCCGTTTATATCGGCATTTTTGACAACATCTACGTTTCCGTTAATGTTGCCCTCGATATATATTCCCGCAAAGGAGCGTATATTGCCCGTAACCAAGGTGTTTTTGGAGATAACCGTAACCTCGGCGGCAGAGCTTGCCGGCCGTGGGAAGGCGTCTTGTTCGGCGCTCTCCCTTGGAGGAGGCTGATAATACCCCTCTGCCGAGCCTTGCCGAGGAGAGCTTTCTTCAGGCTGCTCACGCTTAAAGGAGGGCACTTCATACTTATCCTGCTCACGCTGTCTTTCGGCACGAAGCCTTTCCTCACGCTGCCTTTCGGCCACTTCCAAGGCTATTTGTTCCTGAAGGGCCCGCTCTCTTGCAAGACGCTCCCTTTCGGCTTGTTCCTGTTCCAAACGCTCCCTCGTTTCCGTATCTTCCTCCGAAGCGGCTCTTTTCAGCAGAGAATCCAGCTCTGTTGAGGTCTGAGCTTTTTCAATAAGGTCATCCCCCACAAGACCGCTGGTTTCAAGCATGGTTTTCATGCGGTCTTCAAATTGGTATTCCGGTGCAACCGGCACATCTGCCGAAGCTTTATAGCCGCCATCTGCCGGTGCTTGCCGCTGCTGTGACGGCTGCGGAGAAAATCCGGCATCATCTGCTGCCGGCACATCAGGCTTTGAAGGAGCCTCGCCTCCGAATAATTCCCTCATTGCTTGAAAAAAGTTATTTTTCAAACCCATATAAGAACTTCCCCCTCATCAAATTGCGCCACAGCCCCCTTGGGACAAAACGCCTCTGTAATGGTAAGTATATGTATAATCACAAAAAATCCCTTTGCCTTAAATTCCAAGGTCTTTTATCCGCCCTTATGGTCAAGGCAAGGGTGATGCTGCCAGTGTTTTCATAAGAAGGAACAGCTCTTTTTCAAAAACAAGGTTGAACATTGAAAAAAGAGGCTCTAAAGTACCCATGAAAAAGAAGCTTCTTGCGTTTATATCCGCAAGCTCCCCTATATTACCGTATATGTATGCCTTGAACCAATCCGCACTGTATGGAAGGGGCGGCCTTTGCTTTTTTGCAAGCCTTCGTGTTTTTTGAAAACTGCCCCATACATGGCAGGCGGCTTCTTTATCGCTGTTTAAAAGAACAGTTTCGTAGACGTAAGCCGTCTGCTCTTCGGAAAGGCCCTGCTTGCCGCCATAATCTGTGAAAAGAGGCAGGCGGTTGGCAAAGCTTAAAGTAATCATTTCCTGCAGAAGGTCATATTCTTCCCTGTTCACGGCGGCACAATCCTCTCCGGAAATTGAAAGACCGAGACTGGAAAGCTTTTCGGGCTTTGTGGGATTGTTTAGTATTATCCGAAAAACATCCTTCACATCACAGGAGTAAAAACCTTCGGCACTTAAGGCATAAATATATTTTGTTGCAAGAAAAAGGCCCTTTGCCGCTTCCGTGATGTAATCGGATATGTCAAGTATGGCTTTCATTTCATCCTCAAATACCACAGACGCACCCGCCTTCCTCCTACCTTAGAAAATTCTTAAGTAAATAATATATATTATACAGTACCCGCCCTGCTAATACAAGCGTTTTCCCCAAAATACACCCCAATGCGCCCCCAACGGCAGCAGGCCAAGGAGAAAGAAACAGCAAAAAAGGCATAATTCAATTGATTATACAATAAAAATCTACTATATTCAACAGCTTTCACTGAAAAATATGCCCTGTCCCAATCTGTGGGAGCGCTTGTAAATCCTTATATTTTATGTTATTTTGTAAGGGTAGAGAGAGAAACGGTGCAGGGAGGTTTTGCATGAATACCATTGCTTTTGCCCTTACAGGCGGAGACAGTCTTTACACACTTAGCTCCGGCACGGCTCTTTCCGGCTTTGTGTCCTTTGACCTTGGCCCCTTTTACGAAAAGTGTCTGGCCTTTACCGAAAGCGCCTTAAATACCCATGAATACGACGAAACCGATGCCCTGCTTATAAAAGACCTTTTGCGGGGCTGCCACCCTTTTGTCACCGCCAGCTACAATAGTATTTTTGATAAAATTGTTTTAGACTGTGTCATAGATATAATCTGTCAGATGAAAAATACCGGCCTTGAGGCTCTGTGGGCGGAAAATATCTCCGCCTCGGATTCCCTTGGCACTATGATTTTTTCCCGTATAAGCGAGTATAAATCTTGCCATGCCATAAACCAATGGGTCAACCTCCAGAGAATGCAAAACTATGCCAAAAGCAAGGCGGCCTATGTTTTTCCTATGAGAAACACCAGCCTTTCAGACTGTCGGCTAAGGGCCATATATTTTGATTTGGCCTTTGCTCGTGCGGCAAAAAAAAGCGGGGCCGGCCCTTCCATTTTTCAAACGGCAGGCATATCCTCCCCTGCTCTTCTTCCCGCTTCGGCCATGCTCATGAGCCATGTAACGGCAACTTTAGACCCGATTGTGTCGGCTCTCACAGAGGAAACTTCTGAAACACTTCCCCAATTTAAAGGTGGCTGCTATGACGAGCAGATAAGCGGTATGCTTTGCGAAAGCCTTTCAAAGCTGCCTCTGCCAGATAGCCTTGAGATGGTAAGCATGGCGGAAAAGCTCCGTCGTTTTCCCCCAAGGGCATACTGCGTCTCCACCCTAAAGCAAATGGTCGACCTTGAAATAGAGGAGCTTTTGGTCAACGAAATGATGCTTTGGCCCTCGGAGGAAACGGGAAGGCTTGAGGTTTTAAGCATAGAGCCTATTGTTGAAGATGTGCCCTTGGAGGAGGAAATTCCCCTTGAAGCTCCTGCCCCTGCTGCTGAAAAAAAGCGCAAAAAAGCAGAGACTGCTCCGGAGGAAAAAAGTCCGCCGAAAAAAGCCCCCGCTGCCACGAAAAAAGCCAAGCCCCCGAAGGAAAAGGAGCAGGAGGATAAAAAGTCTCAAGCAAAAGCCCCAAAGAAAGCTAAAGAAAAAGACGAAACTTCTGCAAAGGCTTCAAAGCCGGATGTTGGAGAAAATATGAAAGCTCCGCCGGCAGAGGAAGAAGGGCCGCCTATCTCGGAAGTAAAGTCTGCGGACGATAAAGGTTTGGCCGAGGCTGGGGAAGAAAAACAGCCTTCTCCACCATCTGAAAATACTTCGGAAGTGCCCCTTCCTTCCGACATTGTCTCCCCAAATGTTCCATCCGCCGAGCCTGCCGCAAAAACTGTGCCAGACAGCATTGAGGAGCGTATGCGCCTGTTGCAGGACCTTGCCGCTGAAAAGAACAGCCCAATTCCGAATGCCTACAAAAATCAGGATATTGACATTTTGTGTCAGTCGGTGCATACGGCCCTTAAAGCAGCCTTAAGGACCGAGCGTAACCTTCAGGAGGTTGAAGTCTGGGCAAAGCATCTTTTCAGAATACGGGGCGGCATGATGGCAAAGCGCTTTTCAAAGGATTACCTTTTAAGGTTTTTAAGCGCTACGGTAATGCTTTATAAGCTTGATTCCTTTCTTACAGAAAACTAAAACATTCAGCACATAAAACCCCCGTGGGATGAAACTGAACTGTTTCATCCCACGGGGGTTTTGTTTTTATACGTCCGCTCACTTTGTGCAAATCGGCTCCGAACAGTGATTTTTAAGTATGGTTTTTAAGGCGAAAAGGCTGCTGCTGTGACAACGCTCCACTATTGCGTTGCATCTTTTTGCCTCACCAAGGGCAGAGTTTACCATTTGGTGGGATACAGTATTTGTAAAAAGTATGTAAAGGTCGGCACTGCCAAGCTTCTTTTTCATCTCACCGGCCGTCTTTGTAAAAACCTTTGCCTTTTTGCATCCATGCTCCAGACAGGCATCCTGATACAGGCGCTCCATGCGCTCATTGCCGCCGATTATAACAACACTCATAACTTCCTCCTAGATATGCTCAATGGTTAGTCTTATCTAACTTCCTTGTATTAAAATTGGTTAGACGCTTCTAACCGCACTTATAATAACATAGCCGCCATTTCCTGTCAAGGCTATTTTAAAGCATAGACATATTCTTTTTATAGGCTTATATTTTGGGCAAAATGAGTCAAAATTGCCAATGTGTTTATATGACTATACACGAGCTTTTTGAGATGTTAAAATAAAATATCCGTAAAGGAAAATATGTATGAATGATTGGGGGACCTTAATGCAAAAAAAGACCTATAACAACTCCGTTGCTTACCTTAGTATGTATTCTTTTGGTGCCATACTTATTCTTTTTGCTTTTATTTTCGATACACCCTTGGAAATAGGTGAGGGCTTTCTTCTTATTTTAACCTCACCAAGCAATCTTATCACCGATTATTTTGAAATCGGGGGTATAGGCGCCTCTTTTTTAAACAGCGGACTTATACTTATACTTTCTGCCTTTAGCTTACATCTAAACCGTATAAAGCTTAAGGGCGAGGCCGTGGCGGGGCTTGTCACAGTTTGTGGGTTTGCCCTATTTGGCAAAAACCTTTACAATTCTATTCCCATTGCCGCCGGAACCTATCTTTATGCCTATGTTATGAAGCTGCCTCCTCATGAGGTTGCCATACCGGGGCTTTTCGCAACGGCTTTAGGCCCTCTTGTCAGTACCTTAAGTTTCGGTCTTGGTCTGGGCCTTTATAGAGGGCTTGCCATTGGCTGCGCCGCAGGGCTGATTATAGGCTTTATTATCATTCCTTTAGCCAAGTCCTTTTTTAATTTTCACAGGGGTTTTAATCTTTATAACATCGGCTTTACCGCTGGAATAATCGGTATGTTTGCAGCGGGTATCCTGCGTATGTTTAATCTTAAAATTGAAAGTGTGTCCATAATATCTCAGGGGAACAACCTTCCCCTTAGTATAATCCTGCTTTTTGTTTTTTTGTTTTTCCTGCTTTTAGGGCTTCACAGAAACAACTATTCCTTTAAAGGCTACTCAAAGCTCCTTAAGCAGACAGGACGCTTGAAAAGTGATTTTATTGAAAGCTGCGGTCTTGGGGTTACCCTCATAAACATTTCCCTTATGGGCTTTATCGGCTGGCTTTATGTGATGCTTATAGGGGGGCAGTTAAACGGGGCAAGCCTTGGTGCAATCTTTACTCTTATGGGCTTTTCCGCCTATGGTAACCACCCGAAAAACACCCTGCCCATATTTGCCGGAGCCTTTCTTGCCTCCATTTTAAACATACATGAGCCTAACTCCACTTTATCTGTTATTGCCACCATCTTTGGCTCTACCCTTGCGCCCATAGCCGGATATTTCGGACTTATTTCCGGCATAATTGCTGGCTTTGCCCATGTTTCCATGTCTCTTAACGTAAGCTATCTCCATGGGGGCATGAACCTTTATAACAATGGCTTTTCCGGAGCCTTTATAGCCGCTACCTTAGTACCTCTTTTTGAAACCTTCGGTAAAAGGAAAAACGGCATTAAGGAGGATTCTGCCAGACCGTATTTAAGTCCTCTAAGTCATTATAATCTTCGGAATATAAAATAAAGTGCGGGGGCACAAAAGCCCCGCACTTTATTTTGCGCTGTTAACTTAAGCTGTTTTATCTGTCTTCCTTCGGTATATATGTACGGCGGGGCTGCACACAGGAATAAGCAGGTCTTATTATCTTACCCATGTTTACAATCTCCTCCATACGGTGGGCACTCCAGCCGGCAACTCTTGCAACAGCGAATATAGGCGTGTAAAGCTCCATAGGCAGGCCCAGCATACGGTAAACAAAGCCACTGTAAAAGTCTACATTGGCGGAAACACCCTTATATATCTTGCGCTGTTCTGCTATAACCTCGGGAGCAAGCCTTTCCACAGCAGAATAAAGGGCATATTCTTCCTCAAGACCCTTTTCCTTGCAAAGCCTTTCCACAAAGCTCTTTAAAATTCTGGCACGGGGGTCGGAAACGGAATAAACCGCATGACCCATACCATAGACAAGCCCCGCCTTATCGAAGCGCTCCTTGTTTAAAAGACCCTTCAAATAATCTTTTATAGCGTCCTCGTCCTCCCAGTCGGACAGGCTCTCTTTCATGTCGTCGAACATCATAACCACCTTGTGGTTTGCCCCGCCGTGACGAGGCCCCTTAAGGCTTGCCAAAGCTGCCGCCATGCAGCTATATGTGTCGGTTCCGCTGCTGGTAACCACATGGGTTGTGAAGGTGGAATTGTTTCCTCCGCCGTGCTCTGCGTGAAGAACAAGGCAAAGGTCTAAAAGACTTGCCTCCAGAGGAGTATATTTAGAATCGGCACGTAAAAGGTGCAAAATATTTTCCGCCGTTGATAAGTCCTGACGGGGTGCGTGTATAAAAAGGCTTTTCCCTGATTTGTAGGTATAGCCCTGATAGCCATAAACTGCTAAAAGGGGGAAAATTGCCATAAGGTTCATACATTGGCGAACCACGTTGGGAAGGCTAATGTCATCGTGGCGCTCGTCATAGCTTGCCATGGTGAGAACACTGCGGGATAAGGTGTTCATCATGTCTCCGCTGGGAGCTTTAAGTAAAACATCACCAACAAAATTTGTGGGCAGCCTTCTGTATGTGGCAAGCTGTTGGTTAAATTCCGCCATCTCGGCTTCAGAAGGCAGTTTCCCAAACATGAGCAGAAAGGCTGTTTCCTCAAAACCCAGCTCTCCCCTTTCAAAAAAGCCCTCCACAAGGTTCTCAATGGAATAACCCCTGTAAAAAAGCTCGCCTTCTATGGGTATCTTTTTCCCGTCCTCC
The DNA here is from genome assembly GCA_012728025.1 of Clostridiales bacterium. Classification (GTDB taxonomy): domain Bacteria; phylum Bacillota; class Clostridia; order Oscillospirales; family Oscillospiraceae; genus UBA2658. The sequence goes on along the minus strand of JAAYFX010000234.1, from coordinate 235 downwards.
ATCCGAAAGGAGCATATCTCCGAAATCTCGGTAAGACCGGCTCTTACACCCTCACCATTTACGTCACGCAGTCCACGCTTAACGTCAAAACGGACGTAATCCTCAGGATTTATCCGATTATTTTCCCTGCACATGGCGGCAAGGGATTCTATGGTCTGGGTCACCTTGGAGTATTCTTTAGCGCTCAAATTGTATCTCTCCTTCGCTTGTAGTTTCATGCTTAAAGCGGGGGCAA
>JAAYFX010000233.1 GCA_012728025.1 Clostridiales bacterium | reverse complement strand
GTATTCCTTTATAAAAAGCTACGGATTTTTAAGTAGGTTTGAAAAATTTAGTTTCAGACATATGGTACTTTCAAAAACAATGCTACACCAGATGTAGCAAAAAAAATGCCGTAAGCTGTTGGGGAATGAAAAAATCGCACCCTGTCCGCAAAAAAGCGGTTCAGGCTGCGATTTTTAGGCTTAAAGGTTTTTCTAGTCCTCGTACTCATAGTCACGCCGGCGAAACAGCAGGGTGATGCACCAGATGGCAGCAAGCCCCACAAGTGTATATATCACACGGCTGAGGGTGGCGGTTTGCGTGGCAGCCCATGTTAACAACACAGGGAAGCCCCGCAATATGGGTTGGAAAAACCTCTATGTTTACCTTCAGCGCCGTCACCGTACCGCCGAAGCCCTGAGGGCCAATGCCCAAGGCGTTTATACGCCGCAGAGCCTTTTCCTCTAATTCGGCGTAAAAGGGGTCGGGGTTACTCTCGCCCATCTCACGAGTAAGAGCTTTCTTTGCCAAAAGGGCCGCTTTTTCCACAGTTCCCCCAAGGCCGACTCCAAGGATAACCGGCGGACAGGGGTTAGAGCCTGCCTTTGAAACCGTTTCGGTGATAAAATCAAGAATATCCTCAGAGGAGCAGGAGGGAAGAAACATTTTCATGGCGCTCATATTTTCGCTGCCGAAGCCCTTTGGGGCAAGGCTTAGAAAAAGCCTGTCACCATCCACAATTCTGCTGTGGATAACTGCCGGAGTGTTGTCCCCCGTATTAACCCGCCGCAGAGGGTCTGAAACAACGGACTTTCGCAGGAAACCCTTTTCGTATCCACGGCGCACTCCCTCGTTTACAGCTTCCTCAAAGCTTCCGCCGACTATGTGCAAATCCTGACCCAGTCGGGCAAAAACAACGGCCATACCGGTATCCTGACAGATAGGCAGCCTGTCTTTTTCCGCTATAAGGTAGTTTTCCCGCAAATCCTTGAAAACTTGCTTTCCGGCAGGGGAGCGCTCATCTTTTTCGGCACTATCTATAAGTTCCCTTGTTTTAAGGGGCAAAACAGTGTTTGCCTCGATGCACAGAGCTTCGACTGCTTTAATTATTTCTTCACAAGTGATTTCTCGCATTAAATGCCCTTTCCTTATTAGGGCGTGTTGATTCTACCGTTCAATGCCCACCTTTTGACAGATTTCCCGCCATGCTGCGTTAAAAATTCTTGCAGTGGACAAACCACAACTGTGAATTTTTGCCTTGCCTGACGAAAAATTCGCTTCAAAATCTTAGCATTTCAGGTAGAGTCAAAACACCCGAAAAAGCCCGTTGAGTATGCGTTTTTTCACAAAAAATACGCCTTCGACAAAACTAGTGTTTTTTCGCTCTTTACAAGAGCTTCAAAATGGGCTATCCTCTGATTACAGCTTATCCAATGGCGCGCATAGTGCGTGTCGGGCTCATATCTTTATCCCACAACCCTGTTTTGGCGGACTGGAAACATTCCGCCGCTTTTTTTATCTCTAAAAACAAGGTTTTCTCATCAACAGCTTTTATAAACTTAAGAATTTGCTATCTTTTACCCTTGGGCTTTCCCTTGGGACTTGCAGAGGGATTTCCTTTGGTTAAAGACCTTACCGACTGCTGTACCTTGGCACTTTTACCGCCGCCCATGCCCTTGGCCCTGCCGGAAACCCGCACTTGGGAGGAAGCTTTCCCTCCGCTTTTCGACGGGGCCTTGGCAGG
>JAAYFX010000232.1 GCA_012728025.1 Clostridiales bacterium | reverse complement strand
TTAACACCCACCTGCCCATGGACATTTCTGTGCAAAGGGCGGTGGAGGTTCCTGAGGACTTTAACTCCATCTTGTCCTGCAAGCGCAAAGAGTATGTATACAAAATTCACAACAGCCGTATTCGTGACCCATTTCTTACAAACCGTGCCTGCTTTTTCCCCTCTCCTCTTGATACGGAAAAGATGGCAAGGGCAGCAAGCTTTTTTGAGGGAACTCATGATTTCAGAGCTGTTCGCAGTGTGGGCACAGATACGAAAACCACCGTACGCACCATATACTGGTGCAGGCTTTAAAAAGAGGGAGAGATTATCACCATAAGCATCTGCGCAAACGGCTTTTTATACAATATGGCAAGAGCCATTTCAGGCACCATAGTGTATGCAGGGCTTAATAAAATCCTTCCGGAAGATATTCCCCTGCTTCTCCAAAAGGGTGACCGCAGGCTTACAGGGCCAACCATGCCCCCTCAGGGTCTTTATATGACAAGGCTTTGGTATGACGGTGAGGTTGGAAAAATGATGTCTTAAGCCTTTATTTTTGTTCATAAAAAATCTATTCTTTTTCACAAAACTATGCTATACTGACCGTAATTAATTTTTATCGGCTTAATCTGCCGGTATACGGCCGGTGTTTGCCTTAATCTGTCTGGAGCTAAAGCTTATGACTAAACGACGAAAGCAAAAACACGGCGCAACACGCTTTTTTGCCCTTTTTCTAACGGCGCTCGTCATACTTTCCGCCATTCTGCTTGTTTTATATCGGGATAAGATTTCCGAGGCTCTTTCTGCCGATGGCGGAGCAAGTGAGTATTTTTTGGATACGGAGCCTTTCACATATGAAACCGGCTCAAAGCAAATATTTGCTCTCTTCGGAGACCGCATCGCCGTTTCATCATCAACAGGGCTTCAGCTTCTTGACTCTTCGGGAGAAACTATTGTTCGTCAGGTTTTTTCCATGACAAACCCCGCCCTTGCCCTTACGGATTCCTCCTGTGCTTTTTTTGATGCAGGCGGCAAGTCCTTTCGTGTTTTTAAAGATGGCGAATGTTTCGAGCTTGACCGACAGTATCCAATCATCTCCGTCTCAGCGGGAAAAGGCGGCTATTATGCCGTTGCAGAGCAGGAGTCGGGCTATAAAGGCTCTGTTACCGTTCTTGACGAGGGGCTTGAGCCTGTATATAAATGGTATTCCGGCACAGGCTATATTCTTGATGCCGCAGTTTCTCCCGACGGCAATTTCCTTGGGGTTTTATGTCTGGAATCTCAGGGGAGCATTCTTCGGATGTTTAAGCTGGACAGCGAGGATGAATATGCCTTAACTGACCTTGGCACAGAGCTTTTCTTCAAACTGAAATTTTTTAAAAATGGCAACATCTGCGCCCTTTCCCAAAACAGCCTGCGCTTTTTTGACAGTGGCGGAAAAGAGCTTTCCTCCCATTCCTTTGCCGGTGATTATCTCAGCGGCTACGAGATGACAGAGGAGGTCTGCGCCCTGTCTCTCAGCAGGTATATGTCCGGAAATGATGTATATCTCCTAAGCTTTTCCCCCGACGGCAGCCTTTTGGCCACAGTTTCCCTTTCGGGCGAGCCTTTAAGCCTTTCTTCTCAGAAACAAAAGCTTGTGGTTTTATGTCCCGACGAAATTATGGTTTTGTCTCGTGACGGAAAAGTTCTTGAAAACGGCCATGTAATTCCCGGAAGCCGTGCCGCTGTTATGACAGCTCGGGGAAATATATATCTTCTTTCCTCCCGTTACGCTGAAAAATATGAGCCTGAATAATCTGCTTTCGGCTCACTTTACTCCTACGTCCCGCTTTTGCTGTTTTGCGGCTGAAAATATATAAAAAACAGCGACAGAGTTTTATTGTGAGGTAAGGTATGAAAATTGCAGTTGA
>JAAYFX010000231.1 GCA_012728025.1 Clostridiales bacterium | reverse complement strand
TATCTACACAGGGCAAAAAGACAGGCTTTTATTTCGTGTTTCTTATTTTAAAAACAGGGTTAATCTGGAGGTGTTCCACGCCCTATCGGACGGCGCCGGCGCTATCTGCTTTTTTCAGGCCCTTCTTATACGCTATATGACCATATGCTATGATATTGTTTGGGAAACCCTTCCCAGAACAGCTCCCTTAAACGGGCTGATGGACGACAGCTTTTCAAAGCACTTTGCCGGCGGCGGCCTAATAAACGTGAGAATGGAAAAAAACCAAAAAGCCTACCGAATTCGGGGGACAAAGTTTTCTGATAAGAGAATGGGCCTTGTGGAAGGGGCAATGTCGGTTGAAAAGGTTCTTTGCGAGGCTCGTAAGCACAAAGTAAGCTTAACGGCTTTTTTGGCCTCCTTGTTTATTTATTCCATAGGTCAGGAAATGAACGCAAGGGGGAAAAAGCACCCCGTTGTTTTAAACATACCTGTTAACCTGCGCCAATACTACAAATCGGTTACTGTGCGAAACTTCTTTGGCCTTGCCGCCATAAGCTGCCGCCTTGATAAAGGCTCTGCCGAAATAGAGCCTATCATACAAGATGTGGCAAAAAGCTTTAAAAAGACTTTGACGCGGGAGCGTTTGGATGCCAGAGCAAATAAACTAATTGCCATTGAGCAAAATGTTGTGGCAAGGATTATTCCCCTGCCTATAAAAAACGGCATTTTGCGCCTTTTTGCAAACAAAGCTCTTAAAAACACTACGTCTGCAATTTCAAACGTGGGTAAAATAAATATGCCTGAGGAGGCATCCCCATATATCCGCCAGTTTTCCGTATGCACAAGCGCCTCAAGGCCGCAAATGACCCTTTGCTCTTATGGAGACAGACTTGTTGTGAGCATTGCCTCTCCGTTTAGGGAAACGGAAATACAAGGCTGTTTTTTCCGACTTTTATCAAATTCAGGAATAGAAATTGAACTGTCGTCAAGTATATAGCTGGGAGGAATAAAGATGTTGTATTGTCCGCAATGCGGGGTTTATATACGGGGTAAGGCGGAAAGATGCGTACTCTGCCAAAGCTGTCTTGAGCCTTCCGACAAAGATTATGGAGACGAGGAGGTTTTTCCTGAAATACCTCTGGCTTTTGAAGCCCATCTGGCCCTGCGTATACTGGTGTTTATATCCTTTACGGCTATTATAGCCAGCTTTTCTATCCGTATGCTCTTCCCAACAGCTATAAACTGGCCTGTATTTGTGGCCTTTGGCCTTGTCAGTATGTGGCTGGGACTTATTGTAATACTCCGAAAAAGGCACAACATACCAAAGGCGATTATCTGGCAGGTCAGCCTTGTGGCTCTGCTTTCCCTTTTCTGGGACTGGCAAACGGGCTGGCACGGCTGGTCTTTGGACTATGTGATTCCCGCAAGCTGTGTCACAGCCGAGCTGCTTATGTATATAAGTGCAAAAATCATGAAGCTTGGCGCAAGGGACTATATTATTTATGCTATGCTGGGTGCCATTTTCGGCATTTTGCCTGTTGCTTTCATATTATTTAATTGGGTCAGGGTTTTATATCCTGCTGTCATCTGTGTCACCGTCAGTATAGTTTTTCTTGCGGGCATCTTTATATTTCAGGGAAAAGATATACGAGACGAATGGAATAAAAGAATGCACATTTAAAGTCCCGACAATAGAAAAAGGCAAGTTCCCCAGTATTTTTAAAACACAGGGGAACTTGCCTGCTTTTTTAAATTTATTCATAGGCTTATGCCTTAAAAACCAGCAAGGTTTATACCATTCTCCAAAAAACCTTAGCCCTATTGGGGGGATAGTGCTTTGGCACATTCCTCAAGAAGTTTTGCTGTGGCATAAACATCGGGAAGGGCCCTGTGGGCGGTTTCAACTTGTATGTTCAAATGCTTTTTCATGGAGGAAAGGCTATGACTTTGCAAATCGGGAAAGGCTTTTTTGCAAAGAGCCAAGGTGTCTATGACAAAGTTGGAAAGGCTCTCTCCCGCTTCTTTAAAGGCAACTTTAAGAAAGCCCATATCAAAGGGGGCGTTGTGGGCGGCTATGGGAGTTTCCCCTAAAAACTCAAGTAGCTTCGGCAGAAATTCCTCTATACTCGGAGCATCCGAAACCATTTGGTTTGATATGTTATTTACCCTTTCCGCCTCGGGGGGGATTTCGCAGTCGGGGTTTATAAGACTTACAAGGCTTTCTTTTTCTTTGCCCATGACATATTTAACAGCGGCAAACTCCACTATCCTGTCTTTTTGGGGGGATAGCCCCGTGGTTTCAAGGTCAAGAACTATGTATTCCTCCGGCAGCCTGTAAAAGCCCGTCTGCATATCTTTTAGATATTCGGCGTGTATACAGTGCAGGCTATCATCAAGGCTTATAACCAGAGCGCCGGAGTCGGTATAGCCCTCAACAGAGCAAAGACTTGGCTTTTCCGCATATACTCCGGTGTAATAAAACTGTTTTACGTAGTTTTGCGTTCTTGGCACCAGAAATAACTTCTTTAAAAATTGCAACTTTTCCTCTTTGGAGGAAAAACTTGTCCAATCTTTCGGCTCTATCATAAGCTGTCCTTCCCAAATTCATAAGTGTTTTCTTGCCGTTTCCGTTTTTTATTATAGACTTAGTATCTGACAGATTGCCCCCCTTGTCAAGGTGCTTGGCTGTATTTTGTCATACTTGCAGGAACAAAGGGCAAGCCCTTTTCGTCAAAGGATAAAACTTTGAAAGGAGATAGCACATGAAAAACAGAATCATCGCCTTGAGCTTGAGCTTGGCGCTTATGGCTCCCCTTATGCTTTCCCTGTCCGGCTGCTCGTCAAAGACTGAGGTGCAGGCAAAAGACCTCATGGCAGGAATTGAAGCAAACACTTCACAGCAAGATATAAAATTAAGCGAAGCACAGAAAAATGAAATTGCGGATTTTGGGGTATCGCTTTTTAAAGATAGCACTGTTAAAGGGGAAAATACCCTCATTTCTCCCTTGTCCCTGCTGTGCGCTCTTGCCATGACGGCAAACGGAGCCTCTGGGGAAACCCTTGTCCAGATGGAGGATGTTTTCGGCCTTTCCCTGCCGGAGTTAAATGCCTTTATAAGCTCATATACGGAAGGTTTGCCTTCGGGGGAAAAATATAAGCTGGGTATTACAAACTCCATTTGGTTAAATGGGGATAAAGATTTTGAGGTTTTGCCCTCCTTCCTCCAGACCAACGCTGACTACTATGGTGCATCTGTTTACAAAAGGGCTTTCGACGACTCTGCCTGCGAGGAGATAAACATTTGGGTCAACGACAAGACCGACGGCATGGTTGAAAAGATAATTGATGAAATCCCAAGAGACGCTCTGATGTATCTTATAAACGCTCTTGTTTTCGACGGGGAATGGGAGAATATTTATAATGAGTCTCAGGTTACAGATGGGGAGTTTAACTCCTTTTCCGGTGAAAAGCAAAAGGCAAAAATGATGTATGCCGACGAGGATACATATCTGGAAGGCGACAGCGTCACAGGGTTTTTGAAATATTATGCCGACAGAAAATATGCCTTTGCAGCTCTTTTGCCCGATGAAGGCATATCCATAGATGAATATATTGCCTCCCTTACGGGAGAAAAGCTTATGAGCCTCATGGATAAGGCACAGGATGTTAAGGTGAAAACCGCTATCCCCAAGTTTGAAAATGAGTTTTCCATGGAGATGAGCGAGGTTTTAATGACAATGGGCATGACTGATGCCTTTGATTCGTCTGCGGCTGACTTTTCCTCCCTTTCAAATTTACAAAAGGGTGAAATATTTATTAGTAAAATACTGCACAAAACACGAATCACCGTGGACGAGCGGGGCACAAAGGCAGGAGCCGCTACGGCGGTGCTGGTTAGTAGAACCTCTATGCCCTTAGACGAGCCAAAGACTGTTTACCTTGACCGCCCCTTTGTATATATGCTTATAGATTGCGAAACAAAGCTCCCCCTTTTCATAGGTAGTCTAGCAAAAATAAAAGCTTGAATTTTGTTGGCAAAGCTTATTTGCCCTTAGAGAAAGCCCGCCTGCAAGTTTTCTTGCGAGCGGGCCTTTTCCTCTTTTAACCGTTTATGCCTACAAAGTTCAAATCGTGTATAAAACCAATGTGCAAATTTTGTCTTTTGTTACAAAAAGATAGAGGTTTTTCTTTTATGGCCTATATCATTTGACGAACATTAGCGGGTTATAGTATAATTAACCAAAATCCTAAATAAATGCGCAAGGGGATGCGCAAAAATAAAAGACCGGGGTGAGCTTAATGGATAAGAGCGTCAAATCACATAGCATTTTTTATTCAATTAGAACACAATCACTGGCAGTTATTTTACCTCTGGTAATGGTATCCATGTTGGTTTTATCCACCTTTGCATATTATACCAGCAAAAATATTCTTACAGATAATATAAACAGCGAGATGGAGGAAAAACTTAAAGGCTCTGTTGAGACTATGGAAAAATACCTTACGAACAACAGCATACTTGCCCAGAGTATAGCTAGGGCGACGGACAGCAATATTGATGTGTTGGAGAAAGCTTCCTTTGCTGCCTTTCTTCCGGCGATGATTGCTGAAAACGATGCTACCTTTGGCGGCGGCATCTGGTTCGAGCCTTATGCCTATGATGAGGAGACAAAATATTTCTCCCCTTATGCGGCAAGGGAAAACGGTAAAGTTGTCTACTATAACAACTATTCTCTGGATGATGGCGCTATGTATACAGAGCAGGATTGGTATACCAGTGTGGTATCTTTAAGCGGCGGAGCCGGATGGACAGACCCCTATTATGACGAATTTGTAAAAATAAGCATGGTTACGGCCTCTGCTCCCTTCTTTAATGAAAAGGGTAAATTTATAGGTGTTGCTACAACGGATATAGACTTAACGGGGATGCAAAAGGCGGTTATGGAGCTTAAATCCGGCAGCACCGGAAAATCCTTTATGATTGACACTAAGGGTGTATACATAGCCCATGAGGATGACAGCAAGTTGCTAAACGCAAGCATTACAGATGAGGTAAACGCCTCACTGGCTCAGCTTGGGCAAAGGATACTTTCCGAGAAAAACGGTCAAAGCACTTATACAGATGGCAAAGATTTATATCATGTCTGGTTTGCCGAGGTTCCGGAAACGGGCTGGCTAATAGCAATTGGTTGGGCGGAATCGGAGATTTATTCCACTGTAACCAGCCTTGGGCTTAATTTGACATATGCAAGCGCCGGTTTTATAGTGGTAATTATCATTTTGCTGGTTTTATATATAAACCGAGGTGTAGTCCGTCCCGTAAAAGTGCTTTCCGATTTAACCAATCAGATTGCTCAGGGAGAGCTTGACGTTCAGGTGAACTGTGCGTCGAATAATGAATTTAAAACGGTGCTTAATAACATTTCATCCATGGCAGAAAGATTGAAAACATACATAGGATATATAGATGAAATAACTCTTGCCCTCAGAACCATGGCCGATGGGGATATGTGCATACAGCTTGAGCAGGACTATGCCGGAGACTTTTCTCCCATAAAATCCGCTTTGGAGAATATATCTGAGCTGCTCAACGAAACCTTGTCACTTATCAGCAGCTCATCTCAGCAGGTCAGCTCGGGGGCCGCACAGGTTTCATCAGCAGCCCAGAACCTTGCCACCGGTGCAACCCAGCAGGCGGCAACTGTTGAGCAGCTAAACGCCTCCATCTCTGTCATAGCCGGTCAAATAGATGACAATGCAGAGAATGTAAAGCAGGCGGCAAGCTATGTAATGCAAACTTTCGAAAGTGCGCACAGGGGCAATGAGCATATGAATAACCTTCAGGCTGCAATGGAGGATATTCGTGTGTCCAGCAGAAAAATTACCGAAATAAGCAAGGTAATTGAGGACATAGCTTTCCAAACCAACATACTATCCTTGAATGCCGCAGTCGAAGCTGCTCGTGCCGGAAATGCCGGAAAGGGCTTTGCTGTGGTTGCCGACGAGGTTAGAAACCTTGCGGAAAAATCCGCAGAGGCCGCAAAGCAAACCACAGAGCTTATAAAGAAATCCGAGGAAGCGGTCACTGAGGGAAGCCGTGTTTCAAATGAAACAGCAGATATTCTTAAGGAAGTTTCCGAAAAGGCTTCTCATGTCAACAGTGTCATAGACCAAATCGAAAGAGCCTCTGTTGAGCAGGCATCGGCAATTGAGCAGATAAATCAGGGCATTGCCCAAGTTTCTGTGGTTGTGCAAACAAATGCCGCTACCGCCGAGGAAAGCTCTGCCTCCAGTCAGGAGCTTGCGGCTCAGGCGCAAATGCTTCAGTCTGAAG
>JAAYFX010000360.1 GCA_012728025.1 Clostridiales bacterium | reverse complement strand
GAATATAGCTGACCAGCCGCGACATGGCATCAGCCTGGGTCAGCAGCGCCAGATCCTCAAGTCGCTCGGTTAGCTCCAGCGCCAGGCGACTCATGAATTCGGTGCGACAGGCGGGCTGGCGATCCATGAGATCGCGGCAGCGCTGTGCAGGAATCGCCAGGACATGGGTGCGGCGCAGTGCTTCCGCCGAATAGAGATAAACCCCCGCGCTGGAGACCATGCTCAGCTCGCCCAGGGTGCCGCCACGTTCGACGCAACGAATGGTAGCCAGGCGGCCGTCACCGGCGCTACGCGCCAAACGCACCGCCCCGTTAATGATAATGTAGAACCAATGTGCCGGTGCATCCTGACGAAACAACCACTCCCGGCTCTTCAGCGACCGCAGCTGGGAGTCCTGCAATAGTGCCGTAACCTCATCGTCAGCCAGTTCGCCCAGCCAGGGCACACCACGTATCAGCTCGCGGAGCTGCCTGGGCTTGAACAGCAAGTCAGTCGATGCGGTATCGTGTGGGCTGACGGAGGTATCCATAATGTCCTCTATTTATATGCACACTCTTGACCAAAGTCAGGCAAGCATTTCTTGTCGTGAGCGCAAGGCCTTGGCTTCGCTGGTAAAACTGCGACATTACCCCGCACAGTTTAACCCACTAAAACCCTCAAGTATTGATGCAAAGCAAGGCTCTGGGCCCTCTATCAGCCTACACTCGGTTTATTGCCCACTAGGCAAAACGTGCCAGCAACCATCCATCGGGAAGCGACCATGAAACCGACACCGCTCTCAACCGATTCAATCCCCACTATGCAAACTCCTCTAGATACGCGCGGCCGCGGCTTGGCGGCAATCGTCTATATACTCTTTCTGGGCAGTATTATGGCGGTGGTAACGGCTCCCATCGGCGTGCTGATGGCACACTTGCGTCGGCGATATACGGCTGACTGGGTGGCGAGCCATCTGCAGTTTCAGATCCGCACTTTCTGGCTCGGCGCCCTGGGCGGTGTCGCAGCTCTGGCGATCTGGAACTTGTTGGGACTGGTCAGTGCGCCCTCCTGGGCCTCTTGGGTACTGGGCTACGCTTTCTTTACTGCCTGCCTTGTCTGGACTATCGGCCGCTGTGGGGTCGGGATCAACCGGCTATTACATGACCAGCCTATCAGCGATCCGCGCAGTCTCTTGTTTGGCGGTGCCAGAGTCTCACTGGAAGATTGAAAACGAAAAGGTGTCTATGAGTAACGCAACGCTACCCCAGGCTACACGCTCACGTCCAAGTGTCGTCGATGGAGTGGCCTGGGGTTTCATCGCCTTCTCGGTTCTCACCCTGGCACTGCTGGCTCTGCCCTTGTTGCCCGGCGAAGCCCTGTTTGCTTCACTGAGTATAGAAGCCGGCGGCGGAGGGCTTACCGACGGGGTGATCTGGTTGTTCGAGCGCGGCAACACGGTTACTGCTTTCTTGATGATCGGCGCCAGCATTACCCTGGGGCTCTCCATCGCTCTGCTGCGACGACACCCCTGGGCCAGGCAGGCT
>JAAYFX010000019.1 GCA_012728025.1 Clostridiales bacterium | reverse complement strand
TTTTCAACAAAAGCAGAAACACCTTCTGCAAAGTCGTCTGTGGCACCGCAAGCCATCTGTGCGTCAACCTCACGCTTTACGAAAGCTTCAAAGCCGTTGAACTCAGACTCCCATACAAGCTCCTTGATGTACTTGTAAGAATTGGAGGGGCCATAGGTGAACTTCTTTGCGCGCTTTAAAGCTGCTTCTGCGAATGCGTCGTCATCTTCAATGACTTCGTTAATCATGCCAAGAGCCTTGGCATCATCGGCAAAGACCATCTGGCCGCCGTCCATAGCAAGCTCTGCAGCTTTCTTAAGACCAACAGCACGGGTGAGAAGGTAGATGCCGCCGGCATCGGGAACAAGACCCAACTTGGAGAAGGCAGTCATAAAGACGGTTGCCTGAGTTGCCATGGTATAGTCGCAGGCAAGCGCAACGCCTATGCCGGCGCCGGCGCAAGCGCCCTGAACCGCACCCACAACGGGCTTTGAGTTTGTGAGGATTGCCTTGGTTACATTTGCCATCTTGGCAATGGACTTTCCGAATTCAGCGATGAACTCTTCCTTGGAGTGGTTCTTGATGCCGTCATACATAGCGGCAACGTCTCCGCCGGCGGAGAAAGCCTTATCTGTGGTGCTGTTGAGGAGAATTGCTTTAACTTCTGCATCCTCGTCGGCCATCTTCAGAGCTGCCTCCAGCTCGTCCAGCAGAACCTCGTCAAAAGCGTTCATGTTCTTGGGGCTATCCATAGAGATGGTGGCGACTTTTTCGGAAACTGCGTACTTTACCTTAGTGAAATCCATAATTCATGTCCTTTCTGATCCATAAATAATTGGTATGTATGTGCCGGAAAACAAAACGGCAGACTCCCACGAGCATTATACAAGCAAACTTCATGCCAATGCAAGCCATACCTTACTCTTTTGTTAAAATCCTATAAGAATGCTACGGCTTTATTTGCAATATTTACATATGAAGATTGAACTAACTTTTGCTATTCCGAGCTTACCGCCTAAAAAGTGACAAAAAGTATCGGAAATCCTTAAAAAGCATATGTTAGTCAAATTTTTGTGTGCCGAATGTGTCTCATTTTGTTTCAGCTCCGAGATGTTTTAGGGCTGACCACTCGTAATGCGACCTCCCGCCATGTATCATCTTTGTGCCAATTGCGACCGCCTTTCAAAGCCGCCCTTATCCCCCATACAGGGATAGACAAAAGCTATGAAAATCCTTGCTTTTTCGCCGTTATTGGTTTATAATACTGATAACCCATGACAACGGCCTGCCGTATATTTGGCTTTTTATATATACTTGTCACTTGTTCTTCGCTTCTTAAATATCAGGTGACTTGCGGCCGATACGCATATTTTCTAGAAGGAGTGACACAATTATGTACAATTATGACCCTGAACAGAGGAAGAAATCCCAGAGAGCACTGCAAAAAATGTTCCCCCGCACGGAAGAAGGCTATGCAAAGCTTGTGCATGGTATGCTGTACTTCCAGTACATCCCCCTTTACATCTACCACATGAAATCCGGCGTAAATCCCCTTATGCCCCCCGAGATGCAGCGTGACTATATCCGCCCCGTAGGTATAGAAAACGAAGTTGTGGACGAGCTTGTAAAGGTCTCTGTCAACGAGTGCGGCCGTCTTGCCGGCAGCCTTGACACAAACACCTATCACGCAAAGGTTCTCCGCCTTGAGGACGTTGAGCAGATAGTAAGCCTTGAGGAAGACCTTGACCTTGGCACCCTGCCCAAGAGCATCATGCCCTATGAAGTTGCCCGTGACGCAATTATCGACAGCCCCGACCGCATTGCGATAATCGACTGTGTTTGCCGCAATGCAAACGGTGCAGACGGCTGCTTCCCCCGTGATGTCTGTCTTGTAATCGGTGAGCCTTGGGTTTCTTGGTGTATGGACCGTGACCGTTACCTTAACGGCCGTCTTGTCACCAAGGAAGAAGCTCTCCAGCTTCTCCGTGAGTGCCACGAGAGAGGAAACGTCCACGCCGGCTTCTTTAAAGACGTTGCCGCCGGACGCATCTATTCTATCTGTAACTGCTGTCCCTGCTGCTGCACTGCTTTGCAGGCTCAAAACTACCTCATGGCTCCCATGATGGCAGGAACGGGCTACATAGCTGAAATAGACCAAGATAAGTGCATAAAGTGCGGCATCTGTGAGGCAAAGTGTAACTTCCTTGCTATCAGCAAGGATGCGGAAGGTGCCTTCCATGTTGAAGCAGACCTTTGCCGCGGCTGTGAAGCCTGCGTAACCTTCTGTAAGAAGGATGCCATCACCCTTAACCTTGTCGATGCCGAGGTTCTCGCCCCCTTCGACATCAAGGCCCTTAAGGAAGCACAGGCAAAATAGATGCACGAGCTGGGCATAATGAAAGACGTGCTGGCCACGGCTCTCCGTGTTGCCGAGGAAAACAAGGGTAAAAAGGTCACTAAAATCACTTTGCGTGTTGGCGCTATGAGCGGCATAGTCCCTCGTTTTTGCTCCTCTATGTTTGAGGTAATCGCAAAAGATACCATAGCCGAGGGCTGCGAAATGATTGTGGAAGAAGAACCCGCTGTTTTCAAATGTCTGGATTGCGGCGAGCAGTCCATTTATGAAAACCCCGGACACGAGATAAAATGCCTTTCCTGCGGAAGCCATTCTCTAAGGCTGATTACAGGATACAAATCTCAAATCGTAAATATCGGTATAATTTGATTTTCATAAAGCCTTAACAAAACCAAGCTGGGTATTCAAACTGAAAAGCCGGTATAT
>JAAYFX010000230.1 GCA_012728025.1 Clostridiales bacterium | reverse complement strand
GGATTAAATAGAGGCGATTTGTGAACACCTCAAATTGCCATTGGTCAGAGTAGGGTCTGGCGCGTTAAGTGCAGGCAGACGGGATTTGCTGCCTGACGAAAGGGCTTTGCCTTGCGGTGCCTTATCCGAATCCGCTGCCACTGTGGAGCGCCGCTCCTTTTGTGGCAAGTCACGAAAGGAAGTTTAAAAATTGAAAAAAATGTCTACACGTATGCTGGCGCTTTTGGGCCTTTTTATTGCCATTTCCATTATTCTTGCCCGTTTTTTGGCCTTTTATCTTTCAGATTCCATGCGGGTGAGCTTTGAGTATTTCTCCATCATCCTTGCCGGAGTTTGCTTCGGCCCCTTAGCAGGAGCTGTTGTCGGCGGGGTTTCGGATTTTCTCGGTGCCACGGTTTTATCCGGTTTGGGCTTTTACCCCCCCCTTTTGTTGGGGCCTGTTCTCGCAGGTTTTCTCGCCGGAGTTTTCTCGAAATATGTGTTTCGTGGAAGACTCGACCGCTGGTGGAAGGTTATGACAATCTGCCTTGTTTGTGAAATAGCGGCAAACCTTTTATGGGGAAGCTTTGCCCTGTCCCTTATGACAAAAACCCCTTTTCACTTGCTTTTGGCAGCCCGTGCCCCCTTAAAGCTTGCCATCATGGTAATTGACGCTCAGCTTGTTTTTGCCGTACATAAGGGGCTGCTTCCCCTTTTAAACCACGAAAACGGAGGCTTAAAATGAGAATTATGGCCATAGACTACGGCGATGTTCGCACAGGGCTTGCAATTTCCGACCCCACCGCCACCCTCTGCGGCGAAGCCTTCACCATAACAGAGCGCAAGGCAGAAAAATGTGCCGACGCCATAGTTAAAGAGGCCCTTTCACGGGAAGTTCGGCAGCTTGTTCTGGGCTATCCGAAAAACATGGACGGAAGCTGTGGGCCAAGGGCGGAAAAAAGCATGGAGCTAAAAGCGCTTATTGAAGCTCGCTGTGATATTCCCCTTGCCCTTTGGGACGAGCGGCGCACAAGCATTGCCGCCCACGAAATACTTCACGCCAACGGCAGGCGAATGAAAGACCACCGCAAAACCGTAGATGCTGTGGCGGCAACTCTTATTTTAGAGGGTTTCCTCGGTACATTAAAAAAATAAGCATAGCAAACAGACTGAAAAAGCCTTTACCTCTCATCATATTAAAGGCTCCGGTGCTTCTTTTATCCGGCATTTTCAGTCTGTTTATTTTTACATTCAGCTCCATGTAAAAAGCCTAAGCCAACATCTGTTTATAAAATAACTTTGGCTTTTCTTTGTTTTTTCCTTTTTAGAAAGCGGCCTTAAAGGCTCTTACGGAACCTTTTTCCTGCTAATTCGTCTCAGATGTAAAGCAAAAACCCGTTCTGCGGCAAAGAAATGGGTTTTAAAAATAAGCTTAAACATAGGGAGGTTAGAAAATGAAATCATCAAAATCACTG
Source organism: Clostridiales bacterium (assembly GCA_012728025.1). Lineage (GTDB taxonomy): Bacteria > Bacillota > Clostridia > Oscillospirales > Oscillospiraceae > UBA2658. Next base: position 976 of record JAAYFX010000230.1, on the reverse strand, counting down.
ACAATTCTTGCGCTTGTTCTGGTTCTTGTTCTGTCTTTTTCCGCCTGCGGAAGCAAAGGCGCTTCCGACAACAGCGCCCCCATGGAAGCACCCCAAACAGAAGGATACAATTCCGATTACTATGAGTATGATGACGGCGATTACGGTTTTTCTTCCACTGCCCCCAGCGAAGGGGAAAGCGATTTGCAACAGCCGTCCCCCAACGAAAAAATCATTTATTCAGGCTATGCTGAAATAGAGACTTTGGAGTTTGACAAAACTCTTGAAAACCTTGAAAAAATGATTTTAGGAAGCGGCGGCTTTATCCAAAGCTCTGACATAAGGGGAAATGATTTTAACACCAGTTATTATGGGGGAAAAAGCTACCGTACGGCAAGCTACTCCATACGCATTCCCGCAGATAAGTTCACAGCCTTTACAGAAGGACTTGCCGAGCTTGGCAACATTCCATACAGTAGCTCCAGTGCCGAAAACATCACCATGCAATACCGTGACACAGCGGCAAAGCTTGAGGCAAGGCAAACCGAGCAGACAAGACTTTTGGAGCTTTTAGCCCAAGCAAACTCCGTTGAGGAAATCCTTCTCATAGAATCCCGCCTTTCCGAGGTGCGCTATGATATAGAAAGTCTCACAGGTCAGTTAAAGGGTTGGGATGACCTTGTTTCCTATTCCACCCTTGAGCTTTACATCTCCGAAGTTGTCTTATACACCGAGGGCAGCACCGCAACCTTAAGCTATGGAACCCAACTTAAAGAGGGCTTTATCCGAAGCCTCAAGGGTGTTGGCCGCTTCTTCCAGAATTTCTTTAAGCTTTTTGTCATCTCCCTTCCAGTCCTGATTGTACTTGCTGTCATTGCAGTTGTGGTTATAGTTATTGTAAGGTCTGTGCGGAAAAAGAAGGCTCTTAAGATAAAGGCCCCGCCAAAGGACAAAAACCAGAATTCTTAAGGTTTTATTCCGAAAAGATATATCTTTT
>JAAYFX010000229.1 GCA_012728025.1 Clostridiales bacterium | reverse complement strand
GTTTGTATACATGGTATCGGCGGGAATTTACTTTCTTATTAAAGAAGAAAGAGCCTTCGAGAGCTATCTCATAACTTTATGGACAGGGTTTTTCCTGAGTATGCTTTTTATAAGCATCTTCCCCACAGGTCAGGAGCTTCGTCCGGAAAGCTTTACAAGAGAAAACCCTGCAATTTGGGCAGTGAAACAAATATATGCCTTTGATACCAACACCAATGTGTTTCCAAGTATGCACGTTGTCGGCGCCCTTACAGTTGGAGTCAGCGTTTTTAAAAGCAGGAGCTTAAAGAAAAACTGCTGGGTACAGGCAGTTTCCGCCATAAGCTGCGTTTTGATAGTTTTGGCCACTGTATTTTTAAAGCAGCACTCTATCTTAGATGTTTTCGGCGGTATAGTCTTTTATATTGCAGCGCACTTTATTGCCCTTGGGATAATAAAAATGCTTGATAAAACTGCAAGGACAGATAAGAAAATAAATACATAAGAAATAAAAAAAGACTGCCGAAAGGCAGTCTTTTTTATGTATTGGCTTAATCGCCGGACAGCAGAGCCACAAGGGCATTTTTGTACTGCATAAGCCCCACAAGGTAAAGAGCGGGGATGACAAGGCCGATAAGAAGGCCCGTTATAGCGCTTCCGGAAAAACCGTTGCTTACAATGCTTGAGATGCTGCTTATAAGGGAGAGAACAACCACAAGCAGGCCGAAGATAAGGCTAAGCTTAATCTTATTCACACTGGGCATTTTTGCGGCCTGAACGCCGACAATTCCGGCAACAAGCTGGATTGCTCCGGCGACGAGGGCGACCGCTAACCATAAGTATGCGCCGGAACCCGAAATCTCACCATCAAATGCTGCATCCAAAGCGGCGATGCCCACAAAGCCCATAATAGTTACAAGCAGAGCAAGTGCCGCACCGATAATCATAAGGATACTGCAAACCTTGAGCATTTTCTGACCTTTTAAATCCATAGATATTTCCTCCTAAATAATCTTGCTCTTAATTAAAAGAGCTTTTACAGCGGCAAAAATTCCTCTAAATCCTGCCGCACTCCCTTGAAGGCCCTGAACCTCAACAGAGCAGTTTTCTGTTTCAAGGAGCAGAGCTGTCCTCCCCGTACAAAATTATTCCGATTTATATTGTATAGTATATTTTTTGTCAAGGCAATAGAATGTGCTTATTTTTCCCATATTAGCAAAAGATATTTTTTAAATTTGGCATTTGTTCTAAATTTAATAAGGTTTTGAATTGTTAAAAGAACAAAACCGAAGGGCTTAAGTCCCGCAAACCAAGGTGAGCAGACAGATTGGAGCCTTAAAGGGCCTGCGTTGACAAAAACTTCGTTTACATATAAACTAAGTAAATTGCAAAAAAGCCTGCCCCCGTTGGGGGCTTATATTGCTCAAACTAAGGGGAAGATATTAGTCATGTTAAAAACGCAGGAGGAAAGTCTCCTAAAAAAAGATAAAAGAAAAAGTGAGCATGAGCAGGGGCTCTTATACAGGGTTGTGAGAAAGCTTATACAGCTTTTCACTCCCAAGATGGAAACGGTTTGGCAGCATCCCTTTGGGGGCAGGGCCTCTGTTTTCGTTTGCAACCACGACAGGGCCTTTGGCCCCATAGCCATGCGTGCCCATTTTGATAGGTATGATAAAATAAGACCTTGGATAAACGCTCAGGTTCTCTCGGCAAAAGAAACCCCTGCCTATGTTAGAAGTGATTACTGGTGGAATCCCAACAAGTGGTATTCGCCTATTTTGGGAAAAACCCTTGCATATATATATGCCCTCATTCTGCCGCCTATTCTGCGGGGCAGCGACTGCATCCCCGTTTATCATGACACCTCTGTTATATCCACCTTAAAACAAAGCATCAAATACTTGCAGGAGGGAAAAGACATTTTGCTTTTTCCCGAAAAGCCAGCGGGCTTCGGTGCCTATGAGGAGGAGATTATGGAGGGCTTTGTATCCATAGGCAGGCTGTATTATAGTCGAACGAAGGAGCCACTGGATTTTTACCCCAGCTTTATTGACTGGAAAAAGCGCAAAATATATATAGGCGCTCCCCTAAGTTACGACGGGGGCAGAGATTACAACGAGCAATCCCTTGAGATAACAAAGGCGGTGGAGGAGTTTTTTGCCGCTCACAGCAAAGGGGTTTAGGAGTTTTCAGAAGATAAGGGCAAAATTTAAGAGAAGAAAGATGGCGGGGAGTTTTTCATGAAAAAGGTATTGATTTTGGCAACAGGCGGCACCATCTCGTCAAAAGAAGGAAGCGAGGGAATGGTTCCTCAGACAGCTCCCAAGGAGCTTTTAGGTACTCTTCAGGAGCTGAGCTGTCATTATGACATAAGCTATCGTGTCATACTGAATTTAGACAGCTCCAATATACAGTCCGAAGAATGGCAGCTTATAGCCGAAGAGGTTTATGAGGCCCTGCCCCATTATGACGGAATAGTTATAACCCATGGGACGGACACAATGGCCTACACAGCATCCATGCTCACCTTTATGATTCAAAATCCCGAAAAGCCCATAGTGCTTACAGGCTCACAAATTCCCATAAGCCATCCTCTGTCCGATGCCAGAAGTAATCTTGCAACGGCGCTGGCGGCCATAGACCACAACGTAATCGGCGTTAGCATAGCCTTTAACCATAAGCTTATGAGCGGCTGCCGTGCCGTTAAGGTGCGCACCATGGGGTTTGATGCTTTTGAAAGCGTGAACTCGCCGGACGTAGGCGAAATTTTTGCCGACGGAGTGCATCTTTTAAGCACAAGGCTAAGGGCTGAGGGTCTGCCCTGTGTGCTTAAACCAAAGGTTTCAAACGAAGTGTTTCTTTTAAAGCTTATTCCGGGGACAAACCCACAGGTTTTAGATAGCTTGTACGAAACTGGCTATAAGGGGCTGGTTGTGGAAAGCTTTGGTGCAGGGGGTATGCACTTTTTGCGACGTGACCTTTCGGGAAAGCTGCGGGAGCTTGTGGAAAAGGGTGTTTCGGTGGTTGTTTCCAGCCAGTGCCTTTACGAAAAAAGCGACCTTTCACTTTATGAGGTTGGCCGCAGAGTTTTAAAAACGGGGGCTATACAGGCCCTTGATATGACCACCGAAGCGGCGGTTACAAAGCTTATGTGGGCCTTGGGGCAAACTTCGGACCCCGAGGAGGTAAAAAAGATTTTTGCCACAAATTACGCCGGAGAAATCTCCTTTTAACAATATTAATAGCCATGAAAGTTTAAAAGTGAAAGCAAAAAGGGTCAAAGGGTGACTGTGAACAATCACCCTTTGACCCTTTTTTATGTTAAAGTTAGGCTTCAAGCTCTATGTAATTTGCAAGTACTGTGGCAAGTTGGGCTCTTGTGGCGGTTTCTTTGGGGGCAAAAAGCTTTTCGGGCATACCGTTCATAACAGAGTTTACCGTCATCCAGCAAACACTTTCATAGGCCCAATCAGAGATGCTGTCACGGTCAACATAGTCGAGCAGGAAGGCCCATGCATCCTGAAAGCCGCCACCTGTAAACTTCTCATAGCGATATATCATGGTGGCAAGCTGCTCACGGCTGACATTTT
>JAAYFX010000228.1 GCA_012728025.1 Clostridiales bacterium | reverse complement strand
TCAACACATATATTTGGGTTAATAATAAAAGCCAGCGACATCTTGTAAAATTTCACTGGAAAACCATGCAGGGCCTAGAAACAATAGACCGCTTTGAGGCGGAATCCCTTGCCGGAAGTGACCCTGATATTGCGGTTAGAAATCTTCATGAAGCCATAAAGCGGGGAGACTATCCGAAATACGAGCTTTGTGTACAGCTTATGAAGCCCGAGGAGGGGGAGAAGCTTCCATTCGACCCCTTGGATAACACGAAAATCTGGCCTGAGGAGGACTTTCCCCTGTTGCCGGTAGGGCTTATGACCTTGGATAAAAACCCCGAAAGCTTCTTTGCTCAGATAGAGCAGGCGGCTTTTTGCCCTGCGAATATAGTCCCAGGGGTGGAGCTTTCAAGCGATAAAATGCTTCAGGGCAGGGCCTTTTCCTATAACGACACCCAGCGCCACCGTTTGGGGGCAAACTTTATGCAGCTGCCTTCAAACAGGTCGCAATCACCAGTTTTGAACAACCAACGGGGCGGAGATATGGCCTATGAATTTAACCCCTCTCCCATAGATTATTCCCCAAACAGCCTTGCTGGAAATGTGCCCCTACCGGCGCCTGTTGCTGTACCGAAGCCCATGTATGAAAAGGGAGAAATAATACGTGCGCCCATAGAGCGCACAGATGACTTTACCCAAGCCGGTGAACGCTACCGCTCCCTTAGTGATGCCGAGAAGGAAAATCTGCATGATAACATTGCCGTAGAGCTTGTAACTTGTAAAAGAGATATAATACAAAGGGTTCTTGGATACTTTGAAAAGGCGGATAAGAACTTTGCCCAAGGTGTGAGAAGGGCGATGGAAAAATATAAACGGGGCTAAAAAGGAGCATAAGTGAAATGAAAAAGGGCGGAGATTAATCTCCGCCCTTAAAGGTCTTGTATAAAACGCTTACTCAGCAGTAAGAAGAGCTACGAGAGCGTTTTTGTATTTCATAATGGCAATAACGAAAAGCAGAGCGAACACCGCAAGAGCGGCTATGGCGACAAACTGCGTTGCGAATGCCTGATACCCGTCCACAGCGCCGTATATATTGGCGGCAACAGCTACGAGCAGGGCGAGAATACCAAGGATAACGCCACCCTTAATTTTGCCAACGCTAGGCATCTTAGCGGCGCCCGAGCCGAGGATTCCGGCAACAAGTGCGATAAGAGCGCCAACAATAGCGATTATGTAGAGGTAAAGTCTGCCCATAAGCTCTTTTGTTGTTTCGACGGTTGCGTCGTCAACAGCTTCCAGAGCGGCGGCAATAAGTCCCATTCCGCCGTCAACCTTTGCCTTTACGTCGGGGTTTGAAAGAAGGGTTTCATATCCGCCCTCAACCTTGGCTTCGCCGGCTTCAAACTCATCAAGCTTTGCCTTGCCTTCGGCAAGCTGTGCTTCCGCTTCGGCGAGCTTTTCTTCACCTTCTGCAAGCTGAATTGCCGCAGCGTCAAGCTTTGCCTTGCCAGCTTCATACTCGGCTATCTTTGCCTGACCGGCTTCATATTCGTCAAGCTTTGCCTTACCTTCGGCAAGCTGCCTCTCGGCGGCGGCAAGCTTTGCTGCACCTGCATCAAGCTGGGTCTTACCTGCGTCAAGCTGAGCCTTGGCGGGGTCAAGCCTTTGAGCCTTAACGGTGGCAAGCTGTGTCTTAGCAGCGTCAAGAGTGGCCTTGCTGGTTTCATACTCTTTAACCTTTGCCTGACCTGCCTCATACTCGTCAAGCTTTGCCTTTCCAGCTGCAAGCTCGGCTTCCTTCTGTGCCAGAAGGTCCCCTGTTAGCAGACCTGCTGCCTTGGCGGCTTCAAGCTGGGTCTTTCCAGCCTCATAAGCAACCTTACCTGCCTCATATTCAGCCTTCTTTTCAGCAAGCATTACCTTGCCTGCTTCGTAGGCGGGAGTGGCGGCTTCAAGCTGCTTTAAACCAGCTTCATACTGGGCAAGACCTGCGTTGTATTCAGCAAGTCCCTTGTTATATTCGGCAAGTCCTGCATCATAAGTGGCCTTGCTTGTTGCATACTCGGCTTTACCTGCCTGATATTCGGTCATACCGGCAGCATAGGTCTGCTTACCTGTCTGATAGGTGGCGGCGTTTTCGGCAAGGGTTTTCTTACCTGCCTCATAGGCTGCTGTCATTGCAGATAGAGTTTCCATGCCGGCATCATACTCTGCCTTGCCTTCTTCATAGTCTTTTTTGCCTTCCTCATAGGCTTCCATGCCCTCCTCGTAGGTAACAAGGCCGGCCTCATAGTCGCCGCGCAGTGATTCAAGGGTTTCTTCGCCTTCCTGAAGAGTTTGGATTGCTTCAAGAGTTTCGGCTCTTTCAGCTTCCTTTTTCTTTTTTGTGTCGTTGACGTCGACTAATCCTAAAGCGCCGGCAACGATTGCAAACAGACTTACCAAAATCATAAGTATGCTGCAAACCTTAAGCATTTTCTGCCCCTTCATGTTAAATCCTCCCAAAAGTTTTTTTAGCGGGTATTGCTTTGCTTAATAAGGCTTCTCTCTCATAATGTATATAACACTTAGTAAGTATATATGAGAGTTAGCCAAAACGCAAGCAGAAAACCTCAAGTTTTTCATTATATATGTAAAGCCTGACGTGTTTTTGTGTATTTTGCCGTATAGACAGGAAAAATGCGATAAGAAAGACGGAGGAGAAAAACAGGGCATACCAGAGTCTTGGCATAGGCTTAAAAAAGGAAAGCTTTCTTGACCATGAAACCTCGATATGTTAAGATTATGGATAGCCGGAACAGAAAAAACGCTCTATGAGCGGGGAGGGCAATATGGACTATAAAAAGCTATTTGAAACTGAAATAAGGACGGACCTTATTAAAAAAAGGCGCTCGGAGGGGAAAAAGGTACTGGGAATGGTTTGTTGCCACGTTCCCTTTGAGCTTCTACACGCAGCGGGTATAAGCCCCATAAGACTTAGAGCCACAGGGAAAAAAGATATGGGAGCGGCAGACCCATACTTTGTCCCCCAAAGCTGTGACTTTGCAAAGACAATCTATCAAAACCTTTGCGACGGTGTATATGAACTCGATGGACTGGTATCATCTGACGGCTGCGATGTTCCGGTGCAGATAGCCTCCGCATGGAAAAGACATTTGGAAGGTATCGGGCGGGAGGAGTTTATTTATGATGTTTCTGCTCCCCGTGTCATAACTGATGCATCCCAAGGCTATTTTAAATATGAGCTTGAGGATTTGCGTGACGCCCTTGAGGAGTTTTCCGGAAATAAGATAACTGATGAAAAGCTGAAACATAGTATAGAGCTTTATAATGAGGCAAGGCGCCTTGTTCGGCAGGTTTATGACCTGCACCTTGAGGATGACCCTGTTATAACAGGGGAGGACACGCTTAAAATAACCTTAGCTGCCACAGAGCTTCCCATTGAAGAATACATAGAGCTTTTAAAGGCATTTTTAGAAGATGCGAAAAACTTTGAACCCCAAGGCAAGGGCAGAGTTCGTGTTATGCTTGTGGGCAGCTCTTTAGACGACCCCAGCTTCATAAAGCTCATAGAAGACTGCGGCTGCCTTGTAGTATGCGACCTTAACAGCTTTGGAATACGCTTTTTGGGCGAGCCTATGGATTATGATGAAAACGACCCCTTAGGTTCTCTTGCCAAGCATTATTTAGGCAGGGCCTCTTGTCCCAGAATGATGGACGGCAGTGACCGTATCCACGAATACATTATAGATACAGCGGCGGAGTTTCAGGTGGACGGCGTCATAATCGAGCGTCTGAAGCACTGTGAAAAATGGCAGAACGAAGCTTTTGTCATAGGAGATTTGCTAAAAAGCAATAATATACAGTATATTGAGGTGGAGCGCCAGCAGCCCCTTGTGGGTCCTGCCCAGATAGAGCTTAGGGTGGAGGCTTTTAAAGAAATGCTGGAAACTTTGAAAGAAAGCTGAATAAGCCTTATAAAATATCAAACGCCCGCAGATTAAAGTCTGCGGGCGTTTTTTGAGAAGTGCTGGTGTTATATGGTGAAGGATTTGAAAAGTGTCTGGTTTAAGCTATGCGGGGCTCACGGTCCATGGAGCCAAAGCCTTCGAACAGGGTTTTGGAGCTGGAGTTTATAAACCTGCTCTTGTCGCTTTTTTCATACAGATTGTAAATATCCTCTTTGGAAATTTTGCCTGCATCCGAAACAAGGCGGCTCATCTTCTTCTGCTCTTCGATAAGTCTCCTGGAAAATTTATCTGAAACGCCGGGTGTGCCGTTTACCCAAAATCCATTCCGGGAGTCTATCATTTCATCTGCAATCATATTGTACTCTGTTTTAAGAAGCCTGTTTTTCATGATAATACCTCCATTTATTTTTGTCAGTCGGGTTTCTTTCCTTCCTTGTGATTACATTGTAGCAACTTTTATAAGATTTGTATAATATTTTGTTCGTCATACTAACATTACTACCAAAAATATATGTTGATAACAAGCAAGGTTATAAAGACATACGCCCCAGTTATGACAAAATGACCAAAAGACTTCAAAATTAAAGCAAAAGACGCACAGAATGATGCAATTGTTATGTTTTTGACTAAAAAATATGAAAAAATGGCGATTTAGAGCCAATTTTATTAGAAAATCACTAAAGATTGTGAAAACAATATTTATTCAAATTTATTGTTTTTCTTCAAAATAATAATTAAAGTTGCAAAAAAACAGGGTTTCGACCCAGCTTTGGCAATAGTTTTTGAAAGAGTTCAGAGGTTTTAAATTTAAGGCTGGAGGTATTTATACAGGGATGGCAGGCAAAAAACTCCTGCTCCTTAAGCTCCTCGTCCATGAGAAGGCAAACCTTGCCTTCCGTATCATTTATAAGCCCCATAATGCTAACGCTGCCGGGGGAAAGGCCCAAAAACTTTTCCATATATTCCTGCTTTGCAAAGTGCAGACGGGAAACACCAAGCTGTTTTGAGACCACAGAGGTTTTAAACTGCTTGTCCTCAGGCATACACAGCAAATAAAAGGAATTTTCCTGACGGTTGCATAAAAAGAGGTTTTTGCAGATTCTTGTGCCAAGGGCCTTTGCCCTTTCCTGACAAACCTCCATTACATCTGCCGGCTCATGGTCTATCCGCCAATATTCTATTGAAAGCTCGTCAAGGAGTTTATAGGAGCGAAGCTCACTTTCAAGCCTTCCCTCAGAGTTTTCAGGAGCACCTTTTTTAACAGTCAACTTTATTCCGCCCTTCGGATTTTTCAGTAAAGGATAGCACAAAAAGCTCTTTATAGCAAGATAAAATTATGAATACAAGTAAACGCCGCCCGAAAAGGGCGGCGTTATTTTACGAAAATAATTTTTGCGCAATAGTATGGGACAGAAAGGCAAGAAATTCTGTGTTGCTGGGCTTTCTGTCATGGTAAGGGAAAAGCCCCCTTAAAGAGCCTAATTCTGAGCGGCTCCACGATAGGTCTATGGCGTGTCTTATTGCCCTTTCCACCCGAACACCGGTGGTGCCATATTCCTTGGCGATTTCCGGATACATGATTTTTGTGACTCCGTGGATTTTCATCTCATCTTCAAAAAGCATTAATATCGCATCACGGATATAAAGAAAGCCCTTAATATGCGGCGGAACTCCCAATTCAATGATAAGCTTTTCGACCTCATAGGTGTGGGCCTTTGCCGCCATTGCTGTTTTGTTCCGCCGTTCTTGAGCCTCGTATCCTTCCGACATACCCAAAGACGCAGTGTACGCTTCAAAGCTAGACGGATTGCTGCTTGCGGGCAATACTGCTTGAGATTGCTTGCCTACAATGTTGTCAAATTCAATGATACATGGTTCAGTTTGTGTCATTGCTCCTCGCCCCTTCTTTCTTTCTGTTAGGTGTATGCATTTAGGATAGCGCAGCAGAAGATTGTTTTATGCGCTAGTGCATTATACCAACAAAAACGTGACAACTTCGTGACGTTTTAACATAAAGTACAAGGAAACTGGATATAAGTATATAACAGG
>JAAYFX010000380.1 GCA_012728025.1 Clostridiales bacterium | reverse complement strand
GAGTACCCACAGGCTGAGGGTGAACCGTACTACCCGATTCCCTGCGAGCAGAACGAAGCGTTGTACAAAAAATATCAGGCGCTGGCCAATTCCGAGACACGGGTTACTTTTGTCGGCAGGCTTGCAGAGTATCGTTATTACAATATGGATCAAGTGGTGGGTGCAGCGCTGACCGCAGCTAAACGCATTCTTGAAGGGTGATTCATGCGCATTGCTTTCCTGTGCAAACGTAAATATATGAGCAAGGATGTCATCCTTGACCGTTATGCGCGGCTGTACGAAATACCCTACCAACTGGCCAGACTTGGGCACGAGGTACGTGGATTTTGTTTTAGTTATCAACAGGCGGAATCAGGTAGCTGGCAGCATGAAGCAGCGCCCGGGACTCTAGCCTGGCGCTCAACGGGTCGTGGCAAGCTGTTTGCTTCGTCCTTGCTTACATACCCCAGCAGCCTGCTGTATGAATTGCGCAGCTTTAAGCCGGACTTGATCATTGCTGCATCGGATATCCCGCATGTTGTGCTGGGGCACTTGCTTGCCCGCAAGCTTGGGGTGCTTTTTGTGGCCGATCTGTATGATAATTTCGAGGGCTTTGGGCAGGCCCGTATTCCCGGTTTTGTATCGTTGTTACGTTATGCTGTCCGCAATGCGGATTTGGTTTTGACTACAAGTGAACCGCTGCGGGAAATGGTAGAAAAGGTTTATCACAGTAAAGGCAAGGTTATTGCCATGCCCAGTACCATTGATACTGCTGTGTTTAAGCCGCTGGAAAAAAAGCAGTGCCGTCTTGACTTGGGCTTGCCGGAAAACGGGATATTGATTGGTACAGCAGGCGGCCTGCTGGAAGAGCGCGGTATTGGTGAGCTTTACCAGGCATGGCCGCAAATCAGTGCCAAGCACCACCACTTACCACGTTTGTGGCCCGGCTCGTTGTAGGCAGTAACCACTCGCTGATACATGCTGGCATTCGTCCGAAAACAATCGGGCAAGCTGCTTTTTATTGACGTCAGACAGGTAGCTGATCTTCCAAGCTGTCACCAAACTCGATCATAAAAAGGTTCACCGCAGGCTTCCAGTTACGGATGGCTAAATACGAAGCACCTTTCTTATTTTTCACCGACCTTGTTTATGACTTATCGCAGCCTGAAGCAATCCTGCACATCTCTCTTTCTACGCCAGCTATAGTTAGCTTCCAATTTTCAACTGTAATATTCATCTGTTTTTTCTCTTTAATCTGAAAGTCTAAAGCCTTGACCAACGCAGGTACATTCTTTTCCGGATAAAGCGCCTGCGGGGCTGAGCTCAGCAAGTGCGGCATAACACCTACCGCAGTAGCAATAACAGGCAGCTCGCAAGCCTGCATTTCGTAAGCTTTTTGCGGAAAACAGTAACGTCCAAACGGTGTATCGCGCAAATAAATCACACCCACATCCAGCGCAGAAAACAGTTTGGCTGTATCTGTATGCGGCAGCATTCCCAGGTAATGGACTCTCTCATGAGCCG
>JAAYFX010000227.1 GCA_012728025.1 Clostridiales bacterium | reverse complement strand
GCTTTGCACTGCTCTAAAAGCTCGATAAACTCAGGGTCAAGAAAATCGCAGGTACCAGCGGCTCGGTCAATAAATTTTGCTGCCGAAAAGGTGACAATATGCGCAAGCAGCGCCTGTCTTGGTAGCCAAGCCGGAAAGATATTGACATCCGGCCCCATATCCTTTGCAAAGCCTTCCGCTTCTTCCATGGTAAGGCCCGACCTTTTGCCCACAACACTCTCACGAGCGGTAAAGGTTTCGACATAAAAGTCATAGGGAATATAGTCAAGACTGCCGCCCTTAGTTATTGCCTGAAACAGGCTGGATACAAAGGTTTCTCGGTTGTAAGAGGGGTCATTGTCCAGATAAGGAAGCAAATCCTCGTAAATTGGAATTTGCACATCAGCAAGCTGGCTCTGGGTAAAGGCGTAAATGTCCGGAGTGTTTCCCGCAATAATCTCTGTTCTAAGATGGTCCATATTCTTTTCACGTGTTCCGTAGTATGAAACCTTTATCGTATAGTCCTTACTGCTTTGATTAAAGCTGTTTACTATGTAGGCAATATCGGAAGAGCTTGCATCAGTAGCCAGAATCAGCTCTGTTCGCCCATCGTCGTCAAACGCTTTGCTATTATCAGCATCCCCAGCGGAATTTCCGCAAGCTGTTAAATTGGCAAACAAAGAGATAATTGCTATTATGGAAATTAGTCTTTTCATCGTTACTACCCGCAGCACCTTTCGTTTTGGTTCTGACGCTCTTACATGGCTGGACTTTAAAGTAAAATTCTGTAATAATAGTATTGTAACAGCTTAAAAACATCTTGTCTACCGAGGACTGTTCTGCTGTAAAATCTTTGAAAGGTAAGGGAGGCGCTCCCGCAAAATAAAAATATGATTAAGAAAAAGCAAAAACGGCCTCCGTCTATGGTATCAGTCACCCACAACATTAAACTTACATACCGCATTGCTCTATTTCTAGCCGCTTTAGCTCTTTATATTTACAATCCAGCAAGTATCTCCTTTAGCGCCGGTGAAAAGCGCCATTTTATACTTGTAGTTATATGGCCCATCTATGTCGCTGATATGGTTTTAAGCTTTTTCCCCATTAATTTCGAGAGCATAGGCTGTCAAAAGCAGTTTGCCGAAAACTTCTCCCCCAAGGCTCAATTAAAAGAGCCAAAATCCCAAAAGCAAAAGCGGGATAAATCCGCCGCAATGGTAGCTATTGCATGGATTATCTTCAATGCCGCCATAGGTGCCTTATATTTTTTCAAGCTCATTGATGAGGGTATACTTCTGCTTATTTCCCTTGTCTTTTCCTTTTGTGATATGATATGTATTATGTTCTTTTGCCCGTTTCAGCTATGGTTTATGAAAAACAAATGCTGTGTTACTTGCCGTATTTATAACTGGGGTTACGCAATGATGTTTACCCCGCTTATCTTTATAAAAAGCCTATATACATGGAGCCTTGTTGCCCTCTCTCTTGGGGTACTGCTGAAATGGGAAATCACATACCGCCGTCATCCGCAACGCTTTTCAGAGACCACAAACGACAGTCTTTCCTGTGCAAACTGTGAGGATAAGCTTTGCAGGCATAAAAAGTCTCTGTGGCAATTACTGAAAAGATAAGAGGACTTATCTAAAGATTGTCTAAAAGTTGGACTTTTTTGATAATATTATATTGCTATTTAAAGGCAAATACTTTAAGCTTAACTAAAATAATTGTTAAGGAGAAAACTATGAAAAAACTATCCAAAGTTTTAGTGTCACTATGTCTTGTGGCTGTTTCGCTCACCCTTACGCTGACACCGGCATTTGCCAGCTTCGCCTCCGGAGAGATTACTTACATTGCATTTGGGGATTCTGTTGCTGCGGGAGTCCGTGGCGGAGTTCGTGAGTCAGGGTCTGACTATGGATATACCGATGAAATTGCCGCTACACTAAAGGCCGCAGGGGTACTTTCAAGCTTTAATAAGGATTTTTGCGTATCAGGCATGACAGCAAAGCTTCTGGCGGAGAACACCGCCGCTCTCATTGATAAAAGTTCCGACTCTCATAAGCTGGTTGCGGCCGCCGACATTGCCACCCTCTCGGTGGGCGCAAATGACCTTTTAGCCCCCTTGTATGATTACATAAAAACCATAGATAGCTTGCAAAATGCTGATATAACAAAGGTTAAAGAAGCTTTGGGCACTGTTTCAAGCAAGGTTTATGACGGAGTAACGGCTCCTCAGCTTAAGGCAGACATAGAGACAGTGCTTCAAAATATCATTCTGGCAAAGGAAGACATAGTGATATATGTAATGGGTTATTACAATCCTCTGCCCACAGCGTCGGCCGCCCTCGGCCTTGATATGAATGTCCCTTTAAAAGACTTTAACACATACATACAAGCGGCGGTGGCAGACACTGCTGCAAAATATAAAAGTGCATCCGTTTATTATGTGGATACCATGGCCGCAATGGCAGCAGACCCTTCCGCAAATCTTGTCATGACTGATATTCATCCCACACCTGCCGGATATAAGGCCATAGCGGCCGAGTTCTGGAAGCAGATTGAGCCTCTTATCACAGCAGTTCCCGAACCCGCAGAGGTAACAGGGGTCCCGACAAAGTCAACAGTTTTGATTAACGGTCAGTCGGTGGCCTTCGAGGCATACAATATAAATTATAACAATTATTTTAAGCTCCGTGACATCGCCATGGCTTTAAACAGCTCTGAAAAACAGTTCAACGTAGTCTGGGTTCCGGAGAAAGACGCAATTGACCTTAGCTCTTTTTCCGCATATGTTCCTGTGGGCGGAGAGATGGCGCTTTCCGGAAACACATCCGATATTACGGCACAGAAAACCACATCAGTTATTTACCTTGACGGACAGCAGATATACCTAACTGCCTATAAAATTAACGGAAATAATTACTTCAAGCTTAGGGATATAGGCTCATACATCAATTTTGGAGTAGATTGGGATGAAGCTACAAGCACCATAAGCATTGATACGGCAACAGGGTATACCACACCTCTTGCAAGCTGACAGTCCTCAAGTAAACCCGTAGAATTAAAATAGACAAAAGGCTCAAGGAGTTTTAGGGACTTGATTGAAAAATGGCGGATATATGTCTGAAATTCTAAAGAAAAAGGCTCTATCATACCTTGGAAAAGACTTTCTTTCCCATATTGATATGATAGAGCCTATACTCTGTAAAATGGCCGTATGTTCGGTCTTTTTGAAAACGGCAGTCTTGTCCATAACTTTTGTAAAATGTTGTTGATACGGCATACAATATCTGCTATACTAAACTTGTCTATCTGACAATCTGTCTTATCAGGAGGATTCATAATGAAACAGTACGAATGCACTCTATGCGGTTATATCTATGATGAGGCTGTTGGCGACCCTGACGGCGGCGTCGCCGCCGGAACAAAATGGGAAGACGTGCCCGAGGATTGGGTATGTCCCCTTTGCGGAGCTTCAAAGGGAGATTTTCAGGAAAAATAATCAAGCAAACTAAAAAGGCAGCGTCCCCTTCCGGTTTTTCCGGTATAGGGGACGCTTTCATTTTAAGTATCAGCTTTATTTTTGTTTTTGATTACATCTTTTCCTCTGTGCCTTCGCAAAACCACATTGAAGGCATTTCCCATAATAAGTATCTGACCGCAGATATACATCCAAAGCATAAAAACAATAATCGATGCCAAAGAGCCATAAATAAGCGGATATTTCGTGGACATACTGATAAACCATGAAAACAAGACGCTGACCGCCACAAGTATCAAGGCAGAGGCTGCCGCCCCCGGTAAAAACCCGCCCTTAATATCCTTTGGGGCCGTTATACGGTAAAGTCCGTAAATTATCAGAATGAAAATCAGAAATAGCAAAGGGAAACGTATATGCGGCCATACTTCAAAGGCTGCCAACGGCGGGAAAAGATTCGTCAAAAAACGAACCAACCAGCTTCCCGTTACCATAACAATGCCCGCAAAGTAAATAGCTCCAAGAAACAGCAGGGAAAAAATAAAGGAAAACACCAAGGCAAAAATGCCACGATAACGGGACTTTCCCTGTATGTCCGCCATTATGTTATGTAAGGAGCGGAAAGAGGCCGCCGAGGTTGTGGCCATACCTATTATTCCCGCTGTAAGCAAACTTTTATTGTTATGCCTTGCAACATAGCCCAGATAGTCTGTTATTGTGTCAAAGGTGCTGCCGGGTATGAAAGCTTGAAGCTCTTCGAGTGTTATGCTTATTCCGGGCAGAAGTCTTACCATTATGGAGTAGATGCAAATGAGGGTTGGAAAAAATGAAAGGGTTATAAAATATGAAAGTTCCGCCGCCGAGCGGGAAACGTGCTTTCCAAAATAAATTTGCACCAGTTCGCTTAAACATTCTACCGGTTTCGAATTTTTTAATTTTTTCATGCGGGTCTCTCCCATCGTAAAACAGGCAAAAGCCATCATGAATTACTCCCTCTGCCACCCGTGGCAAAGGGAGTAAAACGCCCTGCGGGTTCAAACCCGCCATAGCAATTTTTCCTTCTTCTCTACGTGCTGAAATGATTATAAATCATTTGGAGTTAAATATCTTAAAAATGCTGTCGAAGGGGTCTTCTTCCTTTTTTGGAGCAGCAGCGGCAGGGTCTGGCTGGGCTGCTGTATTTGCACCGGCCATCTCAGAAGCTGCCGTGAAAAGTCCCTGTGCTTTTTCAGAGGGTTGGTCCGTCTTTGCCGCTTGGTCAGAGGCACGAACTATGGGGCCGTCGTCAAAACCGGTTGCAATAACGGTAACACGGATTTCATCATCCATAGCATCATCGAAGGTGGCACCGAAGATAATGTTTGCCTCGGGATGGGCCGCCGACTGAACAAGGTTTGCAGCGGCTTCAACATCCTCAAGCCCCATGTCCATAGAGCCTGTGATGTTTATAAGAACTCCTCTGGCGCCGTCTATTGATGTTTCCATAAGGGGGCTTGCAACAGCCATACGGGCGGCATCCTCTGCCTTGCCCTTACCTGCGGCATGGCCTACGCCCATATGAGCAAGACCCGCATTTTTCATTATGGTTGTAACGTCGGCAAAGTCAAGGTTTATAAAACCTGTGTTTTTTATAAGGTCTGATATGCTGGTGACAGCCTGATGTAAAACATCATCTGCAATCTCAAAGGCGTTTGCGAAGGTTACTCTCTGGTCTGTGGCAAACTTCAGGCGGTCGTTAGGAATTATGAGAAGGGAATCGACCTTGCCCATAAGGTCGGATATGCCGTCCTTAGCTTGGTCCATCCTGCGCTTACCTTCAAAGCTAAAGGGTTTTGTTACAACAGCAACGGTAAGTATTCCGGATTCCCTTGCAATATCTGCTATTGTAGGTGCGGCGCCGGTTCCTGTGCCGCCGCCCATGCCTGCTGTTATAAACACCATATCGGCATCTTCAAAGCTTTTGGCAATGTTGTTTCGGCTTTCCTCTGCGCTGCGCTTTCCTATATCGGGGTCCGAGCCTGCACCCTGACCGTGGGTGAGCTTTTCACCGATTTGTATTTTTTGTGTGGCGCTGGAAACGGAAAGAGCCTGCTTGTCCGTGTTGATGGCGATAAATTCAACGCCCTTGGTGCCGGAACCTACCATTCTGTTGACAACATTATTTCCGGCGCCGCCAACTCCGACCACCTTTATTGTTACAACATTTTCGGGACCGGTTTCAAGCTGAAACGACATATTCATAGCCTCCCATATTCTAAGAAATCTAAACCATTTTATGGCTTAGCAGTATTATTCAACTAGTCTCTTTATTTTATAACGAATTCGTCTCAAGGTCAAGTCTTGTTTGTAAATATATTATGTGAACCAAAAAATTATTGCTTTTTTAGCTGTTTGATGCAAAAATATACACCATTTGTGTCAACTTGGGCTAAAGTTGGCCTTTTTATCCTCGGAAACGTCAATTGTGCCTTCCTCCTCCGCAGAGAGCTTTGCCACAGCGCCAAGCATCAGCTCCAGCTTTTGCTCGAGGTTACGGTTTTTTCCCAGCTTAACCTTAAACCTTCCGGCATAGTCCATTTGAGCATTGGCAATGTTGCTTAAATCAAGGATGGTAACATCCCCGAGCATATCCTTTTCCTTCATCAGTGACAAAACATCCCTTAGATATGCTATTTTGGGCACATCCTCCTCCGAAGATGATATGGTCTTTCCAAGCTCCGGCTCTGTTATTGTTACACCCTTCACCTGTATGTAGCCTGCGCACTGAACTGCTGTGCTTCTTTCCAGAAGCCTGCCCTTATGGTCTATGAGCCAATAGCCGCTGTCGCATTTTACAGCAGCCATGCTCCCGCTTTCTGTCACCTCTATGCTGATGGTATTTGGCAGCTTTCTTTTAACCTCTGCATCGCATATATAAATAAGCTCTGAGTATATTTTATCCTGAGCCGCTTGCCTGTTTATAAACATCAGATTATCGCCGTTTTTTATGCCGGAGGCTTCAATTATTTCCCCTGTGCTATATTTGCCCTCACCAATAACCTCTATGTTGGAAACTTTGAAAAAAACGCTCATTCCAAAGGCGAGGGCCGCACATATAACAGCAAAGGAAACGGAGCCGAAGATAATTCCCCCGCCCCCCATGCTGTTTCCTCTTTTATTTCTTTTAGCGGCGGACATTTAAATCCCCCTTTATCTTTGCTCAATCCTCGGAAGTCACGCTTACATCCGCTCCAAGGCTTATAAGCATCTCGGAGAGTCCTTCATAGCCTCGGGATATGTGACCTGCGTCGTATACCACAGTTTCTCCCTGAGCGCCTAAGGCGGCGGTCACAAGAGCCGCTCCTCCCCGAAGGTCGGCAGAGCTTACCTGTGCGCCCACAAGCTTTTGCACCCCTGTTACCATGGCAACCCGCCCTACAACGCTTATGTCCGCCCCCAGTCTTTTAAGTTCTACTACGTGGCGGTAGCGGTTTTCAAATATGTTCTCCGTGAACACGGTCGTGCCCTCTGCTTTAAGGCAGGCTGCCATAAGCAGGGGCTGGGCATCGGTGGGAAAGTCCGGATATGGTCTTGTCACTATGGGCTTTGGCGCTCGCAGTGGTTTTTCCGCTGTTATTTTAAGGCTGTTTCGCCCTCTTTCTATGTCACAGCCCATGTATTCCAAGGCATCGGTAACCGTTTCAAAATGTGCCGGAACAACTCCTTTTAGGGTTACACATCCCTTGCTAGAGGCTGTGCAGCACAAGGCAGTTGCCGAGGCTATTCTGTCTGTCATGACTCTGTGTCCCACAACAGAGCGGGGCTTAAAGCCGTCTATTGTTATCGTCGGAGTTCCCGCCCCATGGATGGAAACCCCAAGTTTTCTTAAAAACTCTTGTAGGTCAAGAATTTCCGGCTCCCTTGCGGCATTGGTTATAACGGTTTCGCCCTCGGCGGCACAGGCCGCCAACATAGCATTTTCCGTTGCTCCAACACTGGGAAAAGAAAGGTTTATCCTTGTTCCGTGAAGTCCCCTGTCGCTGCAGTGCAGACAGCCGCCGCTGTCATAAATATCGGCGCCCAAGCTCCTCAAAGCTTCAAGGTGCAGGTCTATGGGTCTCGGCCCTAGTTCACAGCCGCCGGGGTAGGACATTTTTGCCTCATGGGTTCTTGCCAAAATGGCACCCAAAAAAATAACCGAGGAGCGCATTTCCCGCATAAGCTCATGGGGTATGTCAGTTCTGCACATACCATGGGAGTTTATATATACAGTGTCCCCATCCCGTTGGGCTATGCAGCCTAAATGGCGCAAAATGCTCATAGCCGCCTCAACGTCGCTAAGCTGCGGGCAATTTATAAGCTCCGTTTCGCAGCCTGTTATGATAGTTGCCGCCATAATAGGCAGCACGGCATTTTTTGCTCCCTGTATCTTTATGTCACCATAAAGACTCTTTCCGCCATGAATTCGCCATATGCTCATACTATCCCTCCGCACAGTGGATTTTACGCCATACTATGCCGAGTTGTTCATTATTGATAATTTGGGGAGTTTATAAGCCACCTTGAGCAAAAAAGCATATGTTCGGGGGAAAAAGGTTGTTTACACCCCTGCAAGGTCAAGTATGATGTTGGCTATTTTTTCGGTAGAGTCCTCTACGCCAAGCTTTTTCATCTGCTCAGACATAGCCTCCAAGGTTGCCGGACGGCTTAAAAGCAGGGAAACAGAGCCTAAAAGCTTATCGGCACTTAATTCCGTTTCGTTCAAAACCACAGCCGCTCCGGCTTTTTCCAGAACACGGGCATTTTTATCCTGATGGTCCCCCGTTACATTGGGTGAGGGCACCAAGATTGCCGGCCTTCCAAGAACTGCAAGCTCACTTAATGTGGAAGCTCCGCTTCGGCAGATTACAAGGTCTGCCGCCGCCATAACAACGGGCATATCATATATATATTCCCGAACATCCATGCCCCGAGCCTTTGGGTCTTTTATATTTTCCTTTTCCATCTCAAGGAGCATGGCCTTATATCCGCACTTTCCCGCAGAGTGGATAAGGGCAAAAAAGGGCTTGCCAAGGGCTTTTTCAATGAATGAAACCATAAGCTTATTCATAAAGGAAGCACCAAGGGAACCCCATACAGAGACAACCAAAGGTCTGTCTGGGTCAAGCCCCAGCTTTTCCCTTGCGGTTTTTTTATCGATATTGCGAAAATCCCCCCGCACCGGTGTACCTGTGACAATCACTTTCTGTTTGTTTTTATAATACTGCCTGCTTTCCTCAAAGCCCACAAGTATTTTGTCCGCAGAGCCAGAGAGCATCTTTGTTGTAAGCCCCGGAAGGGCATTGCTTTCATGGACCACTGTGGGAATTTTCATGGCGTGAGCCGCACGAAGTACGGGGTAGCAGACATAGCCGCCCGTTCCTATAACCACATCGGGCATAAATTCTTTTATTATGGCCTTGGCCTCGGAGGTTGAGGCAATAACGTTTTTAACGGTCTTAAGGTTGTGTTTCAACCCCTCTATGGAGAGGCTGCGGCTTATATTTGTTATATTAACGGTTTTTATATCGAAGCCCTCTCTGGGAACAAGCTCTGTCTCCATCTGGCCTTCGGCACCCACAAAAAGTATTTCACAGTAGGGCATAAGCTCCTTTAAATACTGGGCAACTCCCAGAGCGGGGTTTATATGCCCTGCAGTTCCCCCGCAGGTAAACAGAAATTTCATATGAGCTGCTCCTTTCAAGGCTTTTGCATTAAATAAATTATCTTTGAGCCTTAGGCTTTGGTTTCTTAACGGTTTTGGTGGTTGGTATATCCCGAGATACACTGAGGATTATCCCCATCTGTGCCATTTGCATAAGCAGGGCCGTTCCACCATAGCTGAAAAGCGGCAGGGATATTCCCGTTGCCGGAATAAGGTTTGTGCAGACAGCAACGTTTAAAATAACCTGTATGGCTAAAAGCGAGGTTATGCCTGTGCAGACAAGAAAACTGTATCTGTCACGGCTGTGCATGGCAAGCCAATAGCCCCTTATGATGAGCATGGCAAAAAGCACTAATATGAGAAAGGCGCCTATAAGGCCCAGTTCCTCGCAAATGACCGAGAAAATAAAGTCGTTGTGTTCCTCTGGCAGGTATAGGTATTTCTGCCTGCTTTGACCAAGGCCCAAGCCGAAAAGTCCGCCGCTGCCAATGGCGTAAAGGGACTGTATGATTTGATAGCCCGTATCGCTGGCATCTGCAAAGGGGTCTCTCCAAGCGGTAATTCTGTCTGCGGAGTATTGTAAAACATTGATGGCTACAACCAAAAACACCGTAACGATGCCCATGCCGCCTACAAACCAAAAAAGTCTGGCTCCGCCCACAAACATCATCATGGCCCCTATGCTAATTATGATAATTGAGGCCGAAAGGTGCGGCTCTAAAGCCAAAAGCCCTACAATAATTGCGAGAATAATGCAAAAGGGCATAATGCCGTATTTGAAGGTACCCATAAGGTTTTTATAACGGCAGATAAGTACAGAGAAGTATAAAATAACTCCGATTTTAGCGATTTCCGAGGGCTGAACGCTGACCCCCGCAATCATTATCCAGCGCTTTGCGCCGTTTGATTCCGTTCCTACAATTAAGACGGCAAGCAGTAGAGCCACGGCTGCGAGTAAAACCAGAAAGGAAAACCTTTTGTAAAAGCTCATGGGCATACGGGAGGCCAAAAACATTGCCACAACCCCTAAAGCCGCAAATCCCAACTGACGGGTAAAGTAAAATGTTGCGTTTCCGCCAGTCTCTTTTGTAAGGTCATAATAGGCACTGGCATAGCTTGAGGAGAGTACCATTATAACCCCGATTGACAGTAAAAGCAATGTTATAAGAAGAAAGGGTATGTCCACAGGCCCTCGGGCTATCCTCATATCTCGACTGTAATCTTTCAATGTCATAGTCTTGTTCACCTGATTATCGCTCCTTTGCCCTCTGCCTTAAAACAGAAGTTTCTACACGGCGTATCTTCCATATACGCCTATGAAGGAGATTAGGACAAATATTGCCGTTATCCCCGTAAACAGGGCAAACAGTTCCTTCTCGCTCCACTTTTTTCCCGACCAGCCGCCCATTTCAAGATGGTGGTGGAAGGGCGCCATTTTAAATACCCTTTTGCCTCCGGAAAGCTTGAAATATCCAACCTGTATTACGTCGGATAAAACCTCCAGTATATATATTATACCTATGCTTAAAATTATAAGCGGCATATCCAAAGATAAAGCCATGCCGGCAACAGCCCCTCCTAAAAACAATGAGCCTGTGTCCCCCATGAAAACCTTTGCCGGATTGTAGTTATATATAAGAAAACCGAAAAGCCCGCCTAAAATAGCGGCGGCAAAAATCCCCAGAGATAAAAATTCCCTGCCCCAGAAAAAGGCCACCACACTGTAAAACAAGAAAACCGGCATCGAAGTTCCCGTAGCAAGGCCATCCACGCCGTCTGTAAGGTTTACGGCATTTACTGTTGCCACAACGGTGAAGATGCAAAAGGCAAAAAACAGCCATTCCTGCATTTTTATGCTAACACCAAGAAAGGGAACATAAAGGTTTGGGGTAAGATAGCCGAAGTATCGAAGGGCAAAGACAAACACTGCCGCCACTGCCACTTGAAGAATAAATTTCTTTCCGGCGGTAAGCCCTGTGTTTTGCTTCTTTTTAAGCTTTTCATAGTCATCTATAAAGCCTACGGCACCGAAGGCAAGGGAAAGAGCCAAAACAAGGATATGGCCATAATCCCCCTCAAGCATAAGGGAAAAGCCCGTTGAAAGACAGGCTGCCATAGTGCCCCCTATAAAGATTATTCCGCCCATGGTTGGCGTCCCCGCCTTTGACATATGCCAAGTGGGGCCGTTTTCCTTTATCGCCTGCCCTGCCTTGATTCTGCGAAGCCATGGCACCACTATTTTTCCAAGAAGTGCCGATACTGCAAAGGATACTATAAAAGCCATTATAAGCTTTCCTGTCATAGGTTTCTTTCCTCCGTCTTCCGCTGATATTAAGCTCCGGTCTTTTTACTTTTTTGCCAGATGCTCAGCGACTATTTCACGTTCGTCCATATGATGTTTTTCCTTGCCGATTATTTGATAGGTTTCGTGACCCTTGCCGGCAAGTATAATAATATCCCCCGACTGATGATTGTCTATGGCAAAGGCTATGGCGGCCGTCCTGTCCGGTATGACTTTATAGCGGCTTTTTGGCCCTTTCACTCCGGAAAGTATATCATCAATAATAGCCATGGGGTCTTCCGTTCTGGGGTTGTCGGAGGTGATTATTGCAAAATCCGCCTCAGACACTGCTATGCTCCCCATTGCGGGGCGCTTTGTTTTATCCCTGTCTCCGCCGCAGCCGAAAAGCGCCACTACCCTGCCCTCGGAAACTTCCTTCATGGATTTTATAACATTTTCAAGAGCGTCAGGGGTGTGGGCATAGTCTATGAGTATGGTAAAGTCCTCCGGAGTGGGGACAACCTCCACCCTGCCTTTAACACCCTTGGCAGTTTTAAGGCTGGCGCAAATCTCCAAAAGGGGTATTTCAAGGAGCAGCCCTGCCGAAATAACGGACATGGCATTATAAACAGAGAACCTGCCCGGTATATCAAGAGCCACCCGTTCAAGACTGCCTTCTGCCAAAGCCAGAAACTTAACATCCGAGGGGGAAAGACGTATATCCTTGGCAACAAGGTCTGCCTCAAGCTTTTCCTCCGAATAGGTAAGGACTGGGCATCTTGCCCGCTCGCACATATAACCGCCCCATTCGTCGTCAATGTTTATGGCTGCCTTTTCACAGCGCTCGAACAAAAGAGCCTTGGCTCCGGCATACTCCTCCATAGTCTCGTGAAAGTCAAGATGGTCTTGAGTCAGGTTTGTGAAAACCGCCGCTTCAAAGTGTAATCCTGCCACCCTGTCTAAAGCCAACGAATGAGATGATACTTCCATTACAACAAATTTGCAAGACTCATCTGCCATTTGCCGTAATAATTTTTGCAATTCGTATGATTCCGGTGTGGTTCTTTCGGTTTCCAGCACCTTTTCACCAATCATGTTCTGGTTTGTGCCTATAAGGGCCGTCTTTTCTCCGGTACATTCCTCAAGCATATGCTTTATAAGCATTGTGGAGGTGGTTTTGCCATTGGTACCTGTAAGACCTATAAGCTTCATTTCCCCAGCAGGGTTTCCAAAAAAGTTTTTTGACATAAGGGCAAGGGTAAGACGGGAGTTTTCCACAAGGACATAAGGCACTTTTATATCCGGCGCCTGCTCACATACAACAAGCTCGACTCCGGCATTAACAGCCTGCTCTATATATTTGTGTCCGTCACTTTCAAAGCCTTTTATTGCCACAAAGGCCCCGCCTTTTGTAACTTTTCTTGAATCATAGCATATATCCGTCAGCTCGGCATCGAGATTGGCAAAGATGCCGAGCGTTTCAATATCTGTTAATAAATCTTTAAGCTTCATGTTTCTGCCTCCTCTTTTCTTATGTAATTGTGTGCTATTAGTAGAGCCCCAGCTGGCTGTCGTCGGTTACCGTTACCTCCACCACTGTTCCGTGGGCAATGCTTGCGCCCGCCGCTATGCTTTGGTTTGAGACAACGATTTTTTCAGGGTCGGTCACAGCTCCGGAAGCCCTTATGAAAAGTGCGTAAGTGCCAAGCTTTTGCCTTGCAACGCTGTATGAAAGTCCGCTTATGTCGGGCATGATTTCAAGCTCCTGAGAAGGCTCTGCCCCACAGTATATTATAACCTGACTGCCTGCTGCAACAACGCTGTTTGCAGCGGGAATTTGGTCTGTCACAAGGCCGCTTGTGCCTATGACTCTTGAGGTAAAGCCGCTTTCAGTCAGTTTTGCCATAGCTTCCTCGGCGCTTTGTCCCGTTATCTTTGGAACAGCCCTATCCACTGTCTGCTGTTCATCCTCTGTAAGCCTTCGCTCAACCCCCATATACGGGAGAATATCTCCAAACATTTTTCCCACGGTGGGCGCTCCCATACGGCCGCCGCTTATATATATTCCTGTGGCATTTGTCGGTGTGTCCAAAAGCACTAAAATAGCTATCTGCGGGTCATCTGTGGGGGCAACGCCTATAAAAGAAACTATGTATTCCTTGGCTTTGCCGGTTGCGCTGTTGGCAACATCCTCCGCCACCTTTTCACTGGTTCCGGTTTTTCCGCCTATATTATATCCGGCAACATAGGCATTCTTTCCCGTTCCCTCAACCTTGTCTCCAACAACTCTTTCAAGCATTTCACATAAAAGGGCACTGGTGTCCTCGCTTATCACCTGCCGCACCACAGTGGGTTCGGTTTTCGACTCGGAGGTTCCATCGGAGTTTAAGGTTTCCTTAACTACATAGGGCTGCATCAGCTTTCCTCCGTTGGAACAGGCGGAAAAGGCTGTTATAAGTTGTAGGGGTGTAATATTAAAGGTCTGGCCAAAGGAGGCCGCCGCCAGCTGGGACTTGCTTTTGGGGTTATAGAAAAGACTTTCCGGCCACCAAATGCTGCCGCTTTCCCCGCCCAAATCTATGCCCGTTTTTCCTGTAAGATAGACATCTTGGTCAGACTGGGTTTCAAGAAAACCAAAAGCCTCGCAGTATTTGTAAAAGGTTTCGGCTCCCACCCTCTGGCCTATATCTATAAAGGCCACGTTGCAAGAGTGCTGCAAAGCCTGAGTAAGGCTCTGGCTGCCGTGCCCCCCGTCCTTCCAGCACTTTCTTGGCTTGGTATCTCCGGCAACCGTAATGCTGCCCCCGCAATAAAAACTGTCGGAGGGGTTTACTATTCCCTCGTTTAAGGCCATGGCAAGGGTTATTACCTTAAAAGTCGACCCCGGCTCATAGGTATCGCTTAAGGCTTTGTTGCGCCACTGGAGAAACTGCTCCGCCACCAAAAGCTCATTCTTCTCGTCCTCATCTTGAAGGGCATCAATTTTCTCCTGAGCCTTGGGATTTACCGTCTGGTAACTGTTAAGGTCAAAATTGCCCAGACTCACCATGCCAAGTATGCCGCCGGTGTTAACGTCCATAGCAATGGCTGCAGCGCCGTTTTGAACATCATAGTCACGAACGGCCTGCTCAAGATGCTTTTCTAAATAATGCTGTATGGTAGAGTCTATGGTTAGAACCTTGTCTTTGCCGTCCTCGGCATCATAATAATCCTCAAAACTTGTAAAAAGCATATCCGTACCGGCGGCGTTTTTCGCCCGAACCACCCTGCCGTCTATGCCTGTAAGAGAGTCGTTATAGTAGGCTTCAATGCCTGACTGCCCAATGTTTTCCATACCAACAAAGCCTATGACATGGGAGGCTAGATTGCCGTAGGGATAATAGCGCTTTGTATCCTCCTCAATCTTAACGCCCTTTAGGTCATGCTCATTTTTAAATTCCCGAACCTTGTCGGAAACCTCCGGCTCCACCTTTTTAGCTATGGTCTTATACCATGATTTTGTATCCTGTGCCTTTTCAAAAACACTCATAGCATCAACGCCGAGTATTTCGGAAAGTCCCTCTGCTATGAGCATGGGGTCCTCCTCATAAAGCTTTATCTCAGCAGGGCTTATGTATATGTTGTCAACACTGGCACTCATCGCCAAGATTTTCATGTTGGTGTCATAGATGGTTCCTCTGGCGGCGTGTACCGTTGTGTCCCGAACCTGCTGCTCAATTGCCGCCGATTCATATAGTTCATGGTCTATAATTTGCAGTTTTACAAGCCGCATACCTAAGACCGCAAAAGCAACTATGCCGCACACTATCAGCAAAAAAAGTGTGCGGCGCAGCATCATTGAATTGGGGGTAGGGCTTATATTTGTTTTTTGTTTGCTGCCTGTCATTTATCTCCCTCCGAAGCATGAAGCTTGCCTTGCCAAAATTCTCTGCCTCACCGCCGTTTAAAGGCACAAAGCTTTTTCCGGCTTTAACAATATACTGGCAAGGCT
>JAAYFX010000226.1 GCA_012728025.1 Clostridiales bacterium | reverse complement strand
GTCCTACAACACCGCCGCTCTTAAAACAGCTTCGGGACTTTTACCTGAAAATGCAGAGCTTGAAATTGCAGACATTAGTAGCATCCCCTTTTTCAATGAGGATGTGGAAGCTCAGGGCGAGCCTGCGGCAGTTAAAGAGCTTAAGGAAAAAATTAGCGGGGCGGACGCTGTTTTAATTGCCACTCCGGAATACAATTATTCCATTTCCGGTGTTTTGAAAAACACTTTGGACTGGCTCTCAAGAGGTGAAATAAAGCCTTTGGCGGGCAAGCCCCTTGCTATAATCAGCGCCTCAATGGGCATCTTTGGCGGAGTTCGTGCCCAAAATCATCTGCGCCAGACTTGCGTTATTTTAGATGCAAAGCCCCTGAACAAGCCCGAGGTTTTTATAATGTCTGCCCACAATAAGTTTGACTCAGAAGGCAAACTTAAGGACGATTTTTCAAAAGACCTTATCTCAAAGCTTATGGCAGAGCTTGTCTCTGAGGCTGAAAAGGCAAAGGTCTAACTTCGCTGTATAAGTTTTGCCAAGGTTACATCCATGGTGTATTTATAAGTTGAAATTAAAAGTAAGGGCTTCGGAAGCTAAAGTTTCCGAAGCCCTTACTTTTATCTTGAGCTGTATGGTTTGAGTTTACAGCTCCTTAAGCCAGCCTACTATTTCCTCAAAGGCCTGACTGTGGGAGGCTTTTACTAAAACCCTGTCGCCCTCTGCGATTAGAGCAGAAAGTTCTTTTTTAAGGTCTGCCTTGTTTTCAAAATAAAAAACTTCTGGGCATCCCGCCGCCCTTGCTCCCTCGGCGGTATTTTTAGAAAGTTTTCCACAGGCGATAAGCCGATGTATGCCCTTTTTTGCTCCATAGCTTCCTACCTTATAATGGAGCTTTTCTTCATCTGCCCCAAGCTCACCCATGTCTCCCAATATGCAGACAAGCCTGCCGGAAAGCCCCGCCAGTGAATCAATGGCAGAGCAAACCGAGCTTGGGTTTGCGTTATAACAATCGTCTATTATTGTTATTTTATCTGTCATAACAGCGGCACTTCGGCTGCCTACGGGGGCGTACTCCGAAATGCCCTTGGCTATTTCCTCGTCTGTCAATCCCAAACTCATGGCAACAGCGGAAGCTCCCAAAGCAGCGGAGATAAGATGTGTGCCGTAGGCATTTATCCTAACCGGTATCCGCCTGTTGCCCCTGACAATGTCAAAGGCTGTTCCATCAAGGCTTTCATGGACTATGTTTTCCCCTTTTACTTGGCAACCCGCCGAAAGGCCGAAGGAAATAATCTCCCTGTCACTTTTAAGTTTCTTCAAGGTTCCGTCATCGCCGTTTATGAAAACTTTGCCCTTGGGGGGCAAAAACTCCAGCATCTCGGACTTTGCCCGAAGAACCCCCTCATAATCTCCCAAAAACTCCAAATGAGCGGCTCCGATGGCGGTATAAAGAGCCATGTCGGGGCGGACTATTTCCCCCAGCCTTCCCATTTCGCCAAAATGGGATATGCCCATTTCCACCACTGCCAGCTGGTGGTCTTCATTAATTCCAAACAAGGTCAGGGGAACTCCCAGCTCATTATTAAGGTTTTTATCGGTTTTGTGCAGCTTAAAACGTTGGGACAGCACAGAAGCGCACATTTCCTTGGCTGTGGTTTTCCCCACGCTTCCCGTTATACCTAAAATCGGGATTTGGAGTTGCTCACGATAAAAGCCTGCCAAATCTCCAAGGGCCTCTATTGTATTTTCAACAAGGATGACAGGCAGTCCACTTTTTTTTGGCGCTTTTTCTCCAATGGCACATAAGGCGCCCATTTCCAAAGCTTTTTCAATATAGTCATGCCCGTCGCTTCGCTCGCCTTTTATAGCGGCAAAAAGACAGCCCTCCTCTGCCTTGCGGCTATCTGTGGTTACAAAGCTGATTTTTTTTTCAAAAAGCTTTTCATCCCCAAGATATTTACCTTTCACTGCAGAGAGGATATTTTCTATGCTAAGGTTTTTCATATAGCCTTTCCTTTCGAGGTAGCTTTAACTTTGAGCATACTCATTGGTATTTCTTTAAGGATACCTCTATAATAAGCTCGCAAAGCTCGCCAAAATCCATGCCCTGTGCCTTTGCCATTTGGGGCAAAAGGCTTGTGGGGGTCATCCCCGGAAGGGTGTTTGCTTCAAGGCAATAAATGTCGCCCTTTTCGTCCATGAGATAGTCCGCCCTGCAATAGGTTTCCAGCATCAAGGTTTCGCTTATTCTCTCGCTTAGCCTTTGTATCTCTTTGGTTTTTTCTTCTCCTATGTCAGCGGGGCAAATCTCTTCCGTCGCCCCTGTCTGATATTTGTTTTTATAATCGTAAAAGCCCTCTTTGGGGATTATCTCTATAACCGGCATTGCCTTTCCATCAATAACGCCGACGGTCAGCTCCCTGCCTTTTATGTACCGCTCAACTATTACGCCCCGCTCATACTTAAAGGCCAGCTTAAGCGCCTTTTCGTAATCCTCACGGCTGCCTACTATGGAAGTGCCAACACTGGAGCCGCCTGAGCAGGGCTTTACCACACAGGGAAAGCCCACATCCTCGTAGGGGCCTTGCCCCTTATATACTGTTATGCCACGGGGGGTTAATATGCCCTCGCAGGATAAAAGATGTTTTGTTATTGTTTTATTCATGGCAAGGGCGCTGCCCAGATGACCGCAGCCAGTGTATTTTATGCTCAATATGTCAAAGCAAGCCTGAAGCTTGCCGTTTTCCCCTTCTTCTCCGTGGAGGGCAAGAAAGGTAATATCCGCCGCAAGGCAGATTTCCGGCACATTATCTCCAAGAACCCCGCTGCCCTTTTGCTTCCGTGAAGCCTTCACCTTTTCAAGGTCTGGCTCATTTTGACCCACAAGAACAATTTCGTTTTTCTGTTCCCTTTGGAATATTTCCTCCGGCTTTTCATAGTGCTCGGGGTATCCGAAATATGAGTCTATTAAAACAACTCTATGCCCCTTTTCACGCAATGCCTTGGCCACCATTGTTCCACTGGTTATGGAAACGTCCCTCTCAACGCTTAAACCTCCGCACAAAACCACTATGTTCATTTAAAAGCCTCCTTGATGCTACTTAACGCCTGAAAATATACCGCTAAGTATAGCACAGCCTTTAGGTTTTATCAAACAGAATTATGGCAGGAAAAACATCAACAAAATCTCTTTTCGGATTTATCTTAGGGCAGTTTTTATTGTCGAAAACTCATAATACAATTTACAATAAATTTAATTTTAATACATCTTAAATGGTTGACATTAAAAATTGCTTGTATATACTTAAATTTGTCGGTCTTTTGGGCTTGCTTTCTCTGTTTTTTTAGCGCCCGCCGACCTATTTTCCCGAAAGGATTATTCTATGTTAAAGCTACTAAAACATATGTCACCGAAAGAATGGCTTATGGCGCTTATCAGCACGGCCTTCGTGGCCGTCAATGTATATCTGGAGCTTCGCCTGCCGGATTTCATGTCGGAAATAACAACAACAATTATGACTGAAGGAAGCCGTATGTCAGACATATGGCGCTCCGGCGGCAAGATGCTCCTTTGCGCCGGCGGCTCTATTGCCGCCTCTATTATCGTCGGCTATTTCGCCGCCCGTATAGCCGCCGCCTTTTCCATGC
This sequence comes from Clostridiales bacterium, assembly GCA_012728025.1. Classification (GTDB taxonomy): domain Bacteria; phylum Bacillota; class Clostridia; order Oscillospirales; family Oscillospiraceae; genus UBA2658. Next base: position 8,925 of record JAAYFX010000226.1, on the reverse strand, counting down.
GGCTGCGTTTTACGGTTTTTTCAAAGGTTCAATCTTTTTCTCTTGGGGAAATAAACAAGTTTTCAACGCCTAGTCTTATTACCCGCTCCACAAATGACATCAATCAGGTTCAGATGCTTATTGCCATGGGACTTCAGGTTATGATTAAGGCTCCCATAATGGCTGTGTGGGCTGTATTAAAAATCTCCGGCAAGGGTTATGAATGGACTATGGCCACAGGGGGCTTTATCCTTTTTCTCCTGCTGCTCATTACGGGAATTTCCCTGCTTATCATCCCCAGATTTAAGCGTATTCAGGAGATGACGGATTCCATAAATCGTGTAACCCGTGAAAACCTTACAGGCCTGCGGGTGGTGCGGGCCTATAACGCCGAGGGCTATCAGCAAAGAAAGTTTGACCTTGCCAATCGTGAGCTTACCTCTCTGCATCTTTTCACAAGCCGTACAACCGCTCTTTTGTTTCCCTGCATGAGCCTTGTTATGAACGGGCTTACCCTTTCTGTTTATTGGATAGGGGCAACTCTTATAGAAGGCGCCGGCATGGCGGATAAGCTTGTGCTTTTTTCAAATATGGTGGTTTTTTCTCAGTATGCCATGCAGGTTGTAATTTCTTTTGTAATGCTCACCATGATTTTTATTATGATTCCCAGAGTTTTGGTTTCTGCAAAGCGTATAAACGAGGTTTTGGAAACTCCCGCCTCCGTAACGGACGGCAGCGATTTTTACATAAGCACCTCCGGCCTCGGTGAGGTGGAGTTTAAAAATGTCAGTTTTAAATACCCCAATGCCGAGGACTATGTAATCCGCAATATAAGTTTTAAGGCTCATCAGGGTGAAACTGTTGCCTTTATCGGCTCTACCGGAAGTGGAAAAAGCACCATTATAAACCTTATCCCCCGTTTTTATGACGTAAGTGAGGGGCAGGTTATGGTGGATGGAATTGACGTGCGCAGCTATCCCCTAAAGCAACTTCGTGAAAAGCTTGGCTATATCCCTCAGCGCTCTGTACTTTTTACGGGTTCTGTTGCCTCAAACGTGGCCTACGGTGATAGTGGTAGGGGCGAAAGCAGCCTTGAAGATATTAAAAGAGCGGCATATATCGCCCAAGCCTCGGATTTTGTTGAGACTTTGCCGGAGGGTTATGACGCTCCCATCTCACAAGGGGGAACGAATGTTTCCGGCGGGCAAAAACAGCGGCTTTCCATTGCTCGTGCCATCTGCCGTGAGCCTGAAATATTTATTTTTGACGATAGTTTTTCCGCTTTGGATTTTAAGACGGATAAAAACCTTCGCAAAGCTATAAAAAGCGAGCTTTCCGGCACAACCTGCCTTATTGTCGCCCAGCGTATCGGCACTGTGCGGGATGCCGACCGCATAATCGTGCTTGAGGAAGGTAATCTTGTTGGCTCCGGCAGGCATGAGGAGCTTATGCAAGACTGCGAGGTTTACAGGGAGATTGCCCTCTCGCAGCTTTCAGAGGAGGAGCTGGCCAATGGATAACAAAAGAGAACACCGCTCAGGCCATGGCCCGAGGTCGAAACGGCCTATTGAAAAGCCAAAAAACTTCAAGGCTGTCCTCAAGCGCTTTTTGCATTTTTCAAGGCCCTATTTGCCCGCTATTATAGCAGCCCTTCTTCTTTCTGCCGTAGGTGCTGTTATGACCATTATAGGCCCCGACAAGCTTCGTCAGATTGCAAAGCTGATTGAAGAGGGGGTTACAGCATCCCTTAAATGCGGCGGACAAATCGGCATTGACCTTGCCGCCGTAGGAAAAGTTTGTCTAAACCTTGCCTTTCTTTACGGTTTTGGGGCCTTATGCTCCTATGCTCAGGGCTTTATTATGGCAACTGTTACTCAAAGACTAAGCTTTACCATGCGTGATATGATAAGCGGCAAAATAAACCGTCTGCCGCTGAAATATTTCGATAAGGTTAGCTATGGCGATGTTTTAAGCCGTGTCACAAACGATGTGGACACCATAGGCCAAACCCTTAACATGAGCATAGGCCAGCTTACAAGTGCCTTTGCCCTTTTCTTCGGCTCTCTTATCATGATGCTTTATACAAATGTTATTTTAACTCTTGTGGCGGTGCTTTCCACAATACTAAGCTTTGCCCTAATGGCTATTATAATGGCAAGGTCGCAAAAATACTTTGTTCGCCAGCAAAAACAGCTAGGAAGCATAAACGGACATATTGAGGAAATTTACTCCGGCCTTAATATCGTAAGAGCCTATAACGGTGAAGAGCAGTCCGAAAAGGTTTTTTCAGAGATAAACAGCAAGCTTTTTGAAAGCGCATGGAAATCCCAGTTTATTTCAGGAATTATGATGCCTCTTATGGGTTTTGTGGGTAACTTCGGCTATGCCGCTGTATGTATAGCAGGTGCCATGCTTGTTATGGACGGCAGAATGGGCTTTGACGTAATAATTGCTTTCATGATATATATAAGGCTTTTCACCCAGCCTCTCGGCCAGCTTGCCCAGTCTCTTACAGGGCTTCAGTCAACGGCGGCAGCGGCAGAAAGGGTCTTTGAGTTTTTGGACGAGGAGGAGCTTTCTCCCGAGGAGCAGGGCGCTGTTACCAGCCATAAATCTCAGGGTCGGGTTGAGTTTCGGGATGTCTGCTTCGGCTATACACCGGAAAAGCAGGTCATACGCAATTTTTCGGCCTTGGCTACAACCGGCCAGAAAATCGCCATTGTTGGGCCTACGGGCAGCGGAAAAACCACCATCGTGAACCTTCTTATGCGTTTTTATGAGCCGGATAGCGGCGAAATTCTTATACACGGCATACCTTCCCGCAAAATGACCCGAAGCTGTGTCCGTGACCAGTTTTGCATGGTTTTGCAAGATGCTTGGCTTTTTGAAGGTAGCATACGGGAAAATATTATTTACAGCATGGAGGGCATAACAGATGAGCAGGTGGAAAGTGCCTGCCGAGCCGTAGGGCTTCACCATTATATTCGCACCCTTCCTAATGGTTATGATACGATTTTGGGCGACAATGCCGGTGTTTCAGCCGGTCAGCGCCAGCTTATCACCATTGCCCGAGCCATTATAGAAAACGCTCCCCTTCTCATACTGGACGAAGCCACAAGCTCTGTGGATACCCGTACGGAGCTTCAAATACAAAGGTCTATGGAAAAGCTTACCGAAGGGCGTACCTCCTTTATAATTGCCCATAGATTGTCCACAATAAAAAGTGCAGACCTTATCCTTGTTATGCGTGACGGTGAGATAATAGAGCGGGGCAATCATTCAGAACTGCTTCGTGAAGGCGGCTTTTATGCGGAGCTGTATAACAGTCAGTTTGACGAGCCTTCCGCCTGATGATATAATAAAAATTTAGCAAAGGACGATATTAAATGAAGCAAAAGTTATCAAGGTTCATGTACGGGCGTTACGGTATAGATGAGCTGTCAAAGTTTTTAAGCTACGCCTGTCTTGCTCTGATTTTCTTGTCCGTATTTTTTAGGGATGCAGCACGTTTTGTCCTTTTTCTGCCTGCTATTGCGGGTCTAATATACTCATACTACCGTATATTTTCAAAGGACTTTTCAAAGCGCCGTCAGGAAAACGCTAAGTACCTGCACTTAAAGAGCCGCTTTGATAATTGGCGGCGGCTGCGCTTGGATATGTGAAAGCAGCGGAAGGAATACAGGTTTTTCAAATGCCCCTCCTGCCGTGCGGTCTTGCGGGTTCCTAAAGGCAAGGGTAAAATCCGCATAGTTTGCAAAAAATGCGGCTCGGCCTTTGAGAAGAAAAGCTGATAGGAGTGTGGCTTCATGTTCGGCTATGTAATCGCAAATAACGAGGCAATGAGTCAGGAGGAGCAGCAGCGGTATAAGTCTGTTTACTGCGGTCTTTGCAGGACTTTGGGAAAGCGCCATGGGTCAATGGCCCGTATGACCCTTACCTATGACATGACCTTTCTCATACTTGTTTTAGGCTCTCTTTACGAGCCGGAAGCGGAGAAAGGCTGTGAGCGCTGCCTGTTGCACCCTTTAAAAGAGCATGATTATCATTCATCGGAAATTACGGATTATGCCGCCGATATGAATCTTGCTCTTTTCTACCTTAAACTTCTGGACGACTGGCATGATGATAGAAACTTTCTCAGCCTTTTGCAGTCCCTTATTTTCAAAAGGCGCTACCGAAAAATTTTAAAACTTTATCCAAGGCAGTGCGATGTTATCCAAAGCCGCATGAAAGCTTTGACAGAGCTTGAAGTTTCCAAAGAAGCCGCCCCTGATGCCTGCGCTCGGGTGTTCGGCGAACTTATGGCAGAGATTTTTATCTGGCGAGAGGACAGGTGGTCACAGTCCCTTCGGGCCATGGCCTCATCCCTTGGTGAGTTTATATATATAATGGATGCTGTTATTGATTTGGAAAAAGACATTAAAAAACGTCGCTTTAATCCCCTTATAGACTTTTTGGATTCTGATTGCGGTATTTGTCATTATGAAGAAATATTGACAATGCTTATCGGAGACTGTACGATAGAATTTGAAAAGCTACCCCTTGTGGAGGACGTATCCATTATGAGAAACATACTTTACTCCGGTGTCTGGGCAAAGTATGAGCTTTATAGGGCAAAAAAGGCAAAAAAGACAGACAAGACCGGACTGAAGGAGAAAAACGCCAATGAACTCTGACCCTTACAAAGTCCTCGGTGTTTCTCCCAACGCCGGAGATGAGGAGATAAAACGAGCCTATCGGGCTCTCGCAAAAAAATATCATCCCGATTTGAACCCCGATGATAAAGAGGCCGAGCGCCGTATGAACGAGATAAACGCTGCTTACGACCAAATTAAAAACCCCGCCCAGAACAGCAGCGGCGGTTTTAGCGGCTTTGGGGGCTTCGGCTCATATACAAATTATGGGTCATCCTCCCGTTACGGTGCCTATGAGGATTCCACCACCCTGCGGGCCGCCGCAAACTACATCCGCACCCGCCATTTTAACGAGGCATTAAGCGCCCTTTCCGGCACACCCCATAACGAGAGAAACGGCCGCTGGTATTATCTAAGTGCTGTTGCAAACTATGGCCTTGGAAACCGCATTTCAGCCATGGAACACGCCCGACGGGCCGTCTCTATGGAGCCGGAGAATGCTGAATATACCAGCCTTTTAAGAGAGCTTCAAACCGGCGGCACCTTTTACCAAAGTCATAGTCAGGGTTTTCCTGTTTCCGGCTTCGGCGGCAACCTTTGCCTTTGGCTGTGCGCCGCAAATTTACTTTTGCGTTTCTGCCCCTGCTACTGCCGGCTGTAATAAAAAAGCTTCGGAGAAATATTTCCCCGAAGCTTTTTAGTTTTATCTATTCCCATTTTCTTGTAAGCTGTTCTACTTGGTCTGCAAACTTTGAAAGCTCCTTATTTGCCATGCCATCGCTTTTTTTGGCTGTACGCAAAAGTTTTTCGCAGGCTGTAATAAGTCTTTTAAATATCTTTTCGGCTCTTGCGTCTCTGGGGCGAACCGCCTTGGGCAGCTTTACAACACGCACTCCTTCGGCTTCATGAACCATCTCACCTGTTAAAAGGTCAAAGCTTGTTCCGCTGTAAGGGGCTATGGCATCTTGATTTTTCTCTGTTTTAAGGTATTCCGTAAAGGCCTCACAGACCTCGTCCTCCCCATGGTTTACAAAAACCAGCTTCGGCTTTGGCGAAAATCCGGAGAGCCAGTCTGTAAGCCCCTTCTTATCCGCATGGCCGCTCATTCCCAGCATAGAGCTTATTTCCGCCTCGACGTTTATCTGCTCGCCGAAAAGTTTTACAACCTTTGCGCCGTCAAGGAGTATCCGCCCCAATGTGCCTGCTGACTGATAACCCACAAAGAGGATTATGCTTTCCTGCCGCCAAAGGTTATGCTTAAGATGATGGCGTATCCTGCCCGCTTCTGCCATGCCGGAAGCGGAAATTATAACCTTCGGGGTTTTGTCGAAGTTTATGGCCTTGGACTCCTCGCTGGAAACGGATATTTTAAGACCGGAAAATATCAGTGGGTTTATCCCCTTGGCAAAAAGTGCCCTTGTTTCCTCACCAAAGTCCTCCGGATTTGTCTGAAGAAAGATTGCCGTAGCCTCGTTTGCAAGGGGGCTGTCCATATAAACGGGGAAATCTCCATGGCCTTTAACAAGCCCTTCTTCCTTTATGCGCCTTATTTGATACAACAGCTCCTGAGTACGCCCTACGGCGAAAGAAGGGATAACAACATTTCCCCCTCTGTCTAAGGCTCTTTGGATATGACTTGCCAAAATCGGAACTGTATCGGGAGTGTCCTCGTGGTAACTGTCTCCATAAGTAGATTCCACAACCACATAATCAGCTTCGGAAACCTTCACAGGTTCTTTTAAAATGGGCTTGTTTTTATTGCCTACATCACCGCTGAAAACAATTTTTCTTGTTTCATTATCCTCTGTTATCCAAATTTCTATACTTGAGGAGCCAATAAGATGACCCATGTCGTTAAAGCGTATTTGAACATTTTCAAGGATGGGGCGCACTTCGCCATAGGACATGGGATGCAGCTTTGAAATGGCTGATTGAGCGTCCTGACTGGTATAAACCGGCTCATAAGGCTCTTGCCCCGAGCGCTTCGCCTTCCTGTTGCGCCATTCCGCTTCAAATTCCTGAATTTTGGCCGAATCCATAAGCATAATGCGGCAGAGATTTGCCGTGCCCTCTGTGGCATAAACCTTGCCTTTAAAGCCGTTTTTGCACAAAAGGGGAATGTTTCCGGAATGGTCGATATGGGCGTGGGTAACAAGCACACAGTCTATATCTCCGGGGTTTACCGGAAGCTCCTGATTGACAAAAATATCTGCCCCCTGCTCCATGCCGCAGTCTATGAGAAAGCTTCTGCCCATTGTCTCTATAAGGGTGCAGCTACCGGTTACCTCGTGGGTCGCTCCAAGAAATGTTATCTTCAAAGTTTGCTCCTCCGTAAGTGATAAAATAAGGGATGTTCAGATTGCATAAATTATATTGTATCATGGATATAGACCGATTAAAAGCATATGTATTAAAAAACACCATATTATGTATATGTTTTGTTTTTAAAAAATAAGTTTTAATTATTTGTCTGGTCTTTTAGCCTTTCTTATGCTATACTGTTTAATTGGATTATAAGAATAAAAACATAGTCTTTATTATATTACAACTACTGAAAGGACAGGAAAATGTTAGAGCTTAGAAATATAAATTTTTCAGCCGGCGGGAAGCACATCTTAAAAGACACAAGCCTGCGCATTTCTCCGGGAAAATTCGTTGCCATAACAGGTCCGAACGGCTCCGGTAAGTCCACTCTCGCAAAAATTATTATGGGAATCGAGAAGCCGGACAGCGGTTCCATCATATATAACGGTGAGGACATAACCGAGCTTTCCGTAGACCAGCGAGCCCGAGCGGGCATAAGCTTCGGCTTTCAGCAGCCTGTTATTTTTAAGGGCATTACGGTTCACAAACTTCTAAATCTTGCCGCCCGCCACGAACTTAGCGTTGACGAAGCCTGCAATATTCTTGCCACCGTCGGCCTTTGTGCTAGGTCATATCTTGACCGTGAAATAAACAGCTCCCTTTCCGGCGGTGAGCTTAAGCGTATCGAAATCGCCTCTGTTATAACCAGAGGAACCAAACTAACCATATTCGACGAACCGGAGGCGGGCATAGACCTTTGGAGCTTTAACAGTCTTATAAAGGTTTTTAACGATATGCAGCAAAAGCTTGAAGGCAGCATCATAGTCATCTCCCATCAAGAGCGCATTTTAAATATTGCCGACGAGATTGTTCTTCTAACTGAAGGCAGCATAGAAAAAATCATACATCGTGGTGAGTCTATGGAATCTATAATGAGTGCTCAAGCCTGTCGAAAGCTTTAAGGAGGTTAGCGGTATGAAGCAGATAGATTTAACGAAAATGGAATCAAAGCTCCTTATGGCGATAGCAGATATTCCCGGACTTACTCCCGGAGCCTTCAGCCTTAGAAAAAATGGCAAGCCCGTTTTGGTGAAAACCACTCCGAATATTAACATAATCCCCAAAAAGGACCTGCCGGGCATAGACATTTACATCCGTGCCGAAACAAAGGGCGAGGAGATGCACATCCCCGTTCTTGTAACCCAAGAAGATGTTAACGATACGGTTTACAATGATTTTTACGTGGGCAAAAACGCCGATGTCACCATAATCGCCGGCTGTGGCATACATAACGACGGCTGCACAGACTCCCACCACAACGGCATACATCGCTTTTTCTTAGACGAGGGCGCAAAGGTGCGTTATGTGGAAAAGCACTATGGCGAAGGTGAGGGAACAGGAAAGCGTGTCCTAAATCCGGTTACTGAAATTACCTTAGGCGAAGGTTCGTCTCTTGATATGGAATCAACCCAGATAAAGGGTGTTGACTCCACAATCCGCAAAACTGAAGCTAAATTGGGCAAGGCTTCTCAGCTTATCGTTACCGAAAAGGTGATGACCCATGGCGAGCAGCTTGCAGAAACACATTTTTTGGTTAACCTTGATGGGGAAGGCTCCAGCGTGAAGGTAACTTCCAGAAGTGTTGCCACGGATAAGTCTCTCCAAAAGTTTACCTCTCAGGTTTTTGGCAACACTGAGTGTTTTGGTCATGTGGAATGTGATGCCATCATAAAGGACGAGGGAAAGGTTGTTGCCATTCCGGAAATAACCGCAAACTCTGTTGATGCAAACCTCATCCACGAGGCCGCCATAGGAAAAATTGCAGGGGCTCAGCTTATAAAGCTTATGACTTTGGGCATGACGGAAGAAGATGCCGAAGCCGAAATTATAAACGGATTTTTAAAGTAAATCCGATGTAAATTTATATCATAAAAAAGACGGGAAGATAAAACTTCCCGTCTTTTTTTATAAGATTTAACAGTTTGCTTTTATATCCACCTGTCCGAAT
>JAAYFX010000346.1 GCA_012728025.1 Clostridiales bacterium | reverse complement strand
CCCGTAAACACTAGCATTTTGAGAGTTTATTTTGCAAAGATTTTGCTTTTCATTGCAAATTCCGTTACAATTTTTGCAACTTGAGTTAGCGCAACTCATTCATATTTCCCCCTTTTGTTTAAGATATTCTAATGCGAAATAAGTAGTCGCAAGGTAAGTATTGCAATTTCCTTTGAATTGACCTGGATAGACTAAGAATTGTTTTTGAATACAGCATGGATTAATGACTAAACTCGGACATTCACAGCAGGTCTTATCTAATTGTCGAGATATTCTTTTCAGCATGTGGTGATTAACTACTTTATCTCGTAGAATTCCAGTCTTTGAATCCCCAATGTTAGCAAACTCTGGACTGCTGTCTAATGAATTCAGCCCATTAGTAGTTAAATAAATTTTTCCGTTCTGCCCTACTATATATATATTGTTAGGACTTGGAGATTCGCTTAGTCCCGGCGAGAAATAAAACTCTCCATCACCGCGGATTGCTCTGAAATAAGTGAGAGTATTCTCCCACAACATCGGAATGTTGAATGGATCATCTACCAAGCTGTTAACTATTCGCTTACACTCCCGATTATAGTCTTCTAGCATGCTAGTCTGGTCACCTATTCTCTCTAGCATAAATTGCCACCTTATAGGTATTCGGCGCGAAGCGAAGTAGTCGTACGTCTCATATATAGTGTTTACTGAAATATCTGTAACAACTGATGATACAATTGGAGGCTGAAATCCGAAGTCTGTAATAGATTTAATTACATTAAGAAGATGAGTAGTCTTTTCAACTGACTTCTCTTTAAAACGATAAAAATTTCCTTTTGGGTTCGAACTATCTATTGAAATTTGCCAGAGAATATTTAACCCTCGAGCGGCGCTCAGGACTTCATCGATAACTAAGAGTCCATTTGTGATTACCGAAAATCTAAAAAACTGACAAGAAGTATATTCCTTCATTATTTGGAGAATGGTATTCCAACATAACATCGGCTCTCCGCCGAAAAAATTAATGTGGCTTGGCACTGTATCGGGTATATTCCGCTCTTTTCTATTTCGGATTATTAAATCCATATATTCTTTGACTTGGTCATAGCTTAAGGACTGGATTTGACAATTTTTAGCGACATGCTCATGCTCGAAGCAATAATCGCATCTAAGATTACAGGCGTTAGTCATAATAAATTCCGCATGAATATAGCGGAAGTCTATATCATCAAAGGTTATCACTAGCTAACACCTCTTCCATTATATTATACCAACGGCAATGATTCTTAATTCGCTTACTAATGTCGCCATTACAAAAGAATCTTCTAGAAAAGCACCTTTCTTTACTACAAATTGGGTTAGCCTTACAATTAATAGGGCAGGGAACTATTAATTCATGGAAGGCATCAACCTTCTCTTGAATTATTCCGGTATCAAGATCCCCAACAATAAAAATATTATCTTCAGTTTGTTCGCCACATAGTGTAAAACGGCCATCTGTAGTAATACCGATTGTGGTTTTTGCATCACAACATTCGTAGTCCCCAATACCGTCTAACCTAGCTCGGTAATCCTGAAAAGGTCGAAAACTATTTCTTAAGATAGGATTGTTATAAATCATCGTTAATTGATTTTTTAGCTCTAAGTAATCCTTAGTTTTCCATTGTTCGCTAATGCCATTAGGCAGGGCATTAAAATTTTGAAAGCCAAGCTGACTTCCCAAAGAAACAGTTTCATAAAGATGAGATACATTCTCCGGAGTTATAGTAATACGGAAAACGGCTTTTGGAAAAAGCTCTCCTAAAATTGGTAGAAGATGAGAAAACTTATCCCAGCTATCATCTCGTGTAATATTATGAATATCGCCAAACCCATCTATTGAAAACAAAAACCGTGTTTTATTCTCAAGGAAAAATTGAATCTTGTCAGGAGTTAAGAGGGTCAAGTTAGTTGACAAACCAAATTTAATATTTGGATAAGTGGCAATAGCCCATTTAATAGCTTCAAATTCCAAGATTGGTTCACCGCCAAAGAAAGAAACAAAAGGATCTGAGACATTCTCGCTAATCCAATCTAAAGCCTTTGCTAAAGTTTCTCGACTCATTACTTTAGGGTCTTTTGCGACTTG
>JAAYFX010000225.1 GCA_012728025.1 Clostridiales bacterium | reverse complement strand
TCTGTATATATTTCCAGAAAAGTGTGGCCGGTTATTATGGCATAAAGTGAGGAGACTATCCCCCGAAAGCACATAAGGTTTATGGTTATGGCCATGGCTCCATAAAGAACGTTTTCAAACTTTTCGTGAAAAATTAAAAACATCTCTATGACTAAAATCATGAACAACAAAATGTAGGTCAGCATAATGGAAAGGTTTGCGGCCGCAAAATATAAAGAAAATGAATTTATAATAATACAGGCAAAGTATATCCAAGGAGACGGAACTCTTCGCCGCATGAGCTTTTCAACAATAAGGATACCAAGATATGTAAATATGCTGAATGAGATAAATTGAATCAGCCCTAGTACTATTAAGTTTGTAAGCATAGTGACACCCCAATCTTGGTTAGTGAAGCGCTGATATTAGGCTTTAATGCCCAATATTATATAATTATAAGCTTTTACTTTGATTTTGTATATAGTGTTTTAGCATGATATACCATGCAAATATAACAATTTTATCAAAAAATCGTGAAAAGAAGCCTATTTTGCATCATCTTTGTGTTGAATACTTTTTATATTTCGCTCAAGCTTGCTCCTTGCACCCATGACCTCATGGCCGCAGCCCAGACAGCGAAGCCTGAAGTCCATACCGGTGCGAAGGACAAGCCAACGCTTCTCCCCGCAGGGATGAGGCTTTTTCATTGTAAGCACATCGCCAACACGAACATCCATGTCAGCCCTCCTTATTTTTTATGGCGCTCCAATAGTTTTTTGCCGCCTGCTCTGTTTTATTGTCGCCATATTCGTAATAGCTCACTCCTGCAAGAGCCTCCGGCAGGTATTGCTGCTTTACATAGTGGTTTTCAAAGTTGTGGGGATATTTATAGTTTTGCTCACGAATATGCTCTGTGGAGTCTAAATGTGTGTTTTGAAGCTCCCTTGGAATATTGCCGGTTTTACCCCTACGCACATCTGCTATGGCAGAGTCTATTGCCGCACAGGCAGAATTTGACTTGGGAGCGGTGGAAAGAAGTATAACAGCTTGTGCCAGAGGCAGCCTTGCCTCGGGAAGCCCCAGTTGCAGGGCGCTGTCAACACAGGCTTTAACAACAGAGATAGCTTGAGGATAAGCAAGGCCAATATCCTCAGAAGCAGAGCAAAGTATCCGCCTGCAAGCTCCGGCAAGGTCTCCTGCTTCCAGCAGTCTTGCCAAATAATGCAGAGCTGCGTCAGGGTCGCTGCCACGCATGGATTTCATGAGAGCGGAGAGTATGTCAAAATGGTCGTCACCCTGCCTGTCATAGCGCATGGCGCTTTTCTGGGACACAAGACGGGCATCCGCAAGGGTGAGTGTAACAGAGTCGCTGCCATTTCGGGAGGCCGAATATAAAAGCTCGATGGCATTTATGGCCTTGCGGGCATCTCCTCCGCAGCTTGTGGCTATGTGGCGCAAAACCTCCGGCTCTGTGTGTATCTTGGTTTTATCACGCTCTTGAAGAAAATCGATAGCTCGGATTAAAGCCTTTTCCACCTCGTTAGGATTTATAGGCTTAAACTCAAAAATGGTAGAGCGGCTTAAAATTGCGTTAAAAACATAAAAATACGGATTTTCTGTGGTGGAGGCTATAAGGCTTATTTTCCCGTTTTCTATAAATTCAAGCAGGGATTGCTGTTGTTTTTTATTAAAATATTGTATCTCGTCAAGGTAGAGAAGAATGCCATTGGGGGCAAGAAGGGTATCCAGCTCGTCGATAATGGCTTTTATATCGGAGATGCCGGAGGTGGTGGCGTTCATATGGCGCAGACTGCGCTGGGTGTTTTCCGCTATAATCCTTGCAACGGTGGTTTTGCCCGTGCCGGAAGGGCCGTAAAAAATCATGTTTGGTATATGGCCGGAGGAAATAAGGCGGCGCAGCATGGAGCCTTCACCAAGTATATGCTCCTGACCCACTACCTCGTCAAGAAAGGCGGGGCGAAGCTCGTCTGCTAAGGGCCTATACATGGCTTTTCTCCTTTCCGGAATTTAAGCTCTTTGCTTTGGCGGAAAAACTAAGCCTTTGTTTTGCACAAGAGTTTGCAATTAATGCTAAAAGGCGGCAAAGGCTTTTAAAGTGGTATTATTCCGCTGTATAATATCTAGAAAAAGAGCCGAAGGACTTTGCACCTATCGGCTCTTTTTTTGCTGATAAGCAGCCTCTATAAAGGAGATTTTACCATAAACCCCTTAGCGGTACAAGGGGTATTTTTGGCAGAGTGACTCAACACGTGCCTCGATTTCCGAGTGCTTTCCGTCAAAATCTGAGATGGCAAGGTAAATAAGTTCGGCAACCTCGACCATGTCCTGCTCTTTAAAGCCACGGCTTGTGACAGCGGCGGTGCCAAGGCGCAGACCGCTGGTTTCTTTGGCGCTGCGTGTGTCAGAGGGGATTTTGTTTTTATTGGTGGTTATGCGTACCTCGTCAAGTCTTTTTTCAAGCTCCGCTCCAGAAACATCCCTGTCTCTTAAATCTAAAAGCACAAGGTGATTGTCCGTACCGCCGGAGACAAGCTTTAGCCCATGGTTTGTAAGCTCGTTGGCGAGAACAGAGCAGTTTTTGAGAAGCTGGGTCTGATAGGTCTTAAATTCCGGTAAAAGAGCTTCCCCGAAAGCAATGGCCTTTCCGGCGATAACGTGCATAAGAGGGCCGCCCTGAGTGCCGGGGAAGATGGCGCTGTTTATCTTTTTTGCTATATCCTCGTTATTGGTGAAGATGGCACCGCCACGAGGGCCACGAAGGGTCTTGTGGGTGGTTGTGGTGACAACATCGGCGTATCCTATGGGCGAAGGGTGAAGCCCTGCCGCCACAAGTCCTGCTATATGAGCCATATCTACCATGAGGTATGCTCCGCATTCCTTGGCGATGGCGGCAAACTTATCAAAATGTATGGTGCGGGGATATGCCGAGGCTCCGGCAATTATCATTTTGGGTTTGCAGGAAAGGGCAGTTTCCCGCAGGGCCTCATAGTCTATATAGCCTTCCTCGTTGACTCCGTAGCTTACCATATTATAGTGTTTTCCGGAGAAGTTTATCTTCATGCCATGGGTAAGGTGGCCGCCGGCATCCAAATCCATCCCCAAAACCGTATCGCCGGGGGAGCAGAGGGCAAAATAAACGGCATAGTTTGCCTGAGCGCCGCTGTGGGGCTGGACATTGGCGTATTTACAGCCGAAAAGCTCCTTTGCCCTTTCTATGGCAAGGTTTTCGACGATATCTACGTGCTGACAGCCGCCATAGTAGCGGCGGCCGGGGTAGCCCTCCGCATATTTATTCGTGAGGACGCTGCCAACTGCCGCAAGGACAGCTTCGCTTACAAGGTTTTCCGAGGCGATAAGCTCTATATTATCCCTCTGCCTTTTAAGCTCCAGTGAGATTGCCTCCGACACTGCCTTATCCTGCTTTGCTATGATTTCAAGCTGCTGCTCAACTATCATTTGCGCATCCTCCGTTATATTTATATATTTGGTTGTATATTATGCGCCCGATGCGCCCGTAATATAATGAGCAAGCGTTGAACGGGCGGGGACTGCCATTTTGCCATATGAACCTAACAGCCATAAAAATACATACATTTTATTATAACTTAGATAAAAACTCTTTACAACTGGCTGAAAGCGAGAAAACTTTGACTTATTGAAAGCAGATGTTATACTATCTGCAAAAACAAGTAAATATACCACAACACCTCTGTGCGCCTGTGGTATAATGTCCGTGACACGGACATTATACAGATTTAACTACATATGCCACAACGGCGCTTTGCGTCTGCGGCATAATGTCCACAAGGCGCACATCACACAGATTTGATGGCATATGCTCAAGGGCGATTTGTGCCTTTGGCATGGTTTTCCCATTTGCAAAAAGATTTGAAGCCGGAGCTGATATTATGAATATAAAAAAGCGCGTAAGTGAAATAATCCGCTGTCTTGAAGAAGAATATTCCGGCCCTGTTTGCACACTGGAATACGCAAAGGATTATGAGCTTTTGTTTGCCACCCGTCTTGCCGCCCAATGCACAGACGAGCGGGTTAATAAAATTACCCCCGACTTGTATGGAAGGTTTCCTACCTTGGAGTCTTTAGCGGCCGCCGATATTGGAGAGGTGGAGGAGCTTGTGCGCTCCTGCGGCTTTTACCGCACCAAGGCAAGGGACATTGTTCTTTCCGCCAACGCCATAATAGACCGCCATGGGGGCAAGGTGCCGGACACAATGGAGGAGCTTTTAAAGCTTCCCGGAGTTGGAAGAAAAACTGCAAACCTTATTTTGGGCGACGTTTTCGGCCAGCCTTCCTATGTTGTGGATACTCATTGCATGAGGCTTACAAACCGCATGGGCATAGTAAAAAATCTTAAAGACCCTGTGAAGATTGAGATGGAGCTGAGAAAGCTTATTCCGCCGGAGAAGTCCACGGATTTTTGCCACCGAATGGTCTTGCATGGCAGGGCGGTTTGCAGCGCAAGGAGGGCCGAATGCGATAGATGCTGTCTTGCCCATGTTTGCGAGAAAAACATTTGAAGGCTTATAAAATCCAACGGCCTTGTATATGGCAAAAGGTCAAAAATTTTTTAATTTACATAAAAGGCTTTTAATGTTAGAGCTTTTATATTAGAATATCCCTGTGTGGATAATATAACACTATAAGTTTTAAGTGAAACGGAGACCTGTATATGGAAGAAAAAAAGCCCGTGTATAAGAGAATCCTTCTGAAAATCAGCGGGGAGGCCCTTGCCGGAGATGCCGGACGCGGCCTTGATTTCGATGTTATAGAGGAGGTCTGCCGCGTAATAAAAAAATGCAGCGAGCTGGACGTTGAAATTGGCGTTGTCGTCGGAGGGGGAAACTTCTGGCGGGGCATTAAAGACGGCGGCGGCAAGATGGAGCGTACAAGAGCCGACCATATGGGCATGATGGCAACTGTTATGAACTGCCTTGC
>JAAYFX010000018.1 GCA_012728025.1 Clostridiales bacterium | reverse complement strand
GTTGTTGCAAATGTTGTAAAAAGCTGGTTGTCCGGTTTTATATACAGCGCCTTGGTAGACAGCTTTTGCAGTGAACAAAGCGCCCGTATGACAGCTATGAGCTCTGCCAACAAAAACGCCGAAAAAATTCTTGAATCTCTTACTGCTGCCTATAACAGACTCCGTCAGGCAGCCATTACTCAGGAGATAACGGAAGTGACGGCAGGGGCTAAAGCCCAGAAGAAAAAACGCTCAAAGGAGGTGCTAAATCCGTGAATATAGGAAAGATTGTGCAAATATCCGGCTCTGTTATCGACGTTGAATTTGAGACTGGGCATTTGCCAAAAATAAAAGAGGCCCTCACAGTAGAGGTAAATGACAAGCTGCGGGTTATGGAAGTGGCACAGCACGTGGGAAGGGATACAGTCCGCTGCATTATGCTTGACGAAAGTGAAAACCTTGCACGGAATATGCAGGTTCATGCCACAGGCGGCGGTGTTCGTGTGCCAGTGGGTGAGTGTACCTTAGGGCGGATGTTTAACGTCTTAGGAGAGGTTATTGACGGCGGGGCACCTATTCCCAAAAAGGAAGAGAGATGGGAAATTCACAGAAAAGCACCTTCCTTTGAGGGCCAGCGCCCCAGCTCTGAAATTTTGGAAACGGGCATAAAGGTCATAGACCTTTTAGAGCCTTATCCCAAGGGCGGAAAAATCGGTCTGTTTGGCGGTGCGGGAGTTGGCAAAACAGTTCTAATCCAAGAGCTTATTCACAACGTTGCCATGAAGCATGGAGGTTATTCCATCTTCTCCGGCATAGGAGAGCGAAGCCGAGAGGGAAATGACCTTTGGAGAGAAATGCAAGAAAGCGGTGTTTCTGAGAAAACAGCTTTGGTGTTCGGCCAGATGAACGAATCCCCCGGTGTAAGGATGCGGGTAGGCCTTTCCGGACTTACCATGGCGGAATATTTCCGTGACCGTGAAAAAAAAGACGTGCTGCTTTTTATCGATAACATCTACCGCTTTGTGCAGGCAGGAAGTGAGGTTTCCACCTTGCTGGGGCGTATGCCCTCGGCTGTTGGTTACCAGCCCACCCTGTCGGAAGAAATGGGTCAGCTTCAAGAGAGGATTACCTCAACGGAAAGCGGCTCTATAACTTCGGTTCAGGCGGTTTATGTGCCGGCCGACGACTTAACAGACCCCGCCCCCGCCACAACCTTTACCCACCTTGACGCCACAACGGTATTAAGCCGGAAGGTGGCAGAGCAGGGGATTTATCCCGCTGTTGACCCTTTGGAGTCCACCTCCCGAATTCTGGAAGCGGATATTTTGGGGCAGGAGCATTATATGACAGCCAGAAAGGTTCAGGAAATACTTCAAAAGTATAATGAGCTTCAAGATATAATCGCCATTTTGGGTATGGATGAGCTTGGTGATGAGGATAAGCTAATTGTAGGCCGTGCCAGAAGGATACAAAGGTTTTTATCCCAGCCTCTCCACGTGGCGGAAAAGTTTACAGGACTTTCCGGTGTTTATGTGCCCATCCACGAAACCATAAGAGGTTTTAAGGCAATTGTTGATGGAGAGATGGACGACTATCCGGAAGCTGCGTTTTTCAATGTGGGAACCATTGACGATGTGGTGATTAAAGCTGAAAAGATGGGGTTTAAAAACACATTATGAAAACCTTCCATATGAACATTTTAGCTGCCGACGACCCCTTTTACACAGGAGCCTGCGAGTCTTTGATTGTTCCCTCCTTGCAAGGCAAATACGGCATAATGGCAAATCACAGCAACATCATTATAACAGTTGTTCCGGGGGCCTTGTTTTTCCGCCCGCCAGGGGAAGAAACCCGAGTGGTCGCAGTTTCAAACGGCCTTGTTAAGGTTGAAAACAATGAGGTCTTGGTGCTGGTGGATTCGGTGGAAAAGCCCGAGGATATTGACGCAAACAGAGCAAAAAGGGCGGCGGATGCTGCAAGAGAAGCAATTTTGCAAAACAAAAGTATGCAGGAATATCATGCCGCACAGGCCCGTCTGGCAAGGGCTGTAAGCAGGCTTCGGGTTAAAGGAAATTACAGCGCTGCTAAAAGCTCCGGAAATAAGCCACCTATGAAAAAAGATTCCGGAGATATAATTTAAAAAATATTGAGATGAATGAGAGGTACAATAAATCGCATAAAACTAGCATGGAAAACAAAAAACCAAAAATCAAAACAAAAGATATATTACAAAAAACCAGTGTGATGCTGCTGGGCATATTCTGTTCCGCCCTCGGTGTCAGCTTATCCATAAAGTCAGGTCTGGGGGCAACCCCCTTGGGAGTTTGCCCTGCGGTGTTTTCCCCCTTCCTTAAAATATCAACAGGCACGGCAACGGCAATTTTGCTCAGTGTATTCTTTTTATCTCAACTTATTATACTAAAAAAGGAGTTTAAGCCGTTTGAAAGCTTTCAGCTTTTAATAGCTGTTATTTATGGATTTTTTATAGACTTTACAGCAAGTCTCCTTTCCGTATTTCCTGATGGCGGATTTTGGGGCCAAAGTCTTTACTGCTGTTTGGGCATTGTTATCCTTGCCCTAGGTGTATCCATAGCGGTTAGTAATGATTTTATTTTGCTTCCCCAAGATGCCTTCGTAAATGTTATAAGCAAGAAATATAGCAAAGAATATGGTAATGTTAAAATCACATTGGATATTTTTTTAACCGCAATCGCCGCCATTGGTTCTCTGATTTTAAACAAGAGCCTTGTTCAGGTGGGAGTAGGCACCATAGCCGCCGCTATATTTGTTGGTAAAATAGTCAGCCTCCTGCAAGAGTTTGAAGGCATGGACTTTTTATTTGTAAGCATTGAGGGTGAAACATGAAGGAGGCGGCAGAAGATGGACCTTCCAAAAACAATATCCCTGCTTCATAGAAAAATGAATAAGGAACTAAATGATAGGCTTATGAAAATCGGCCTTTCCAATGCCCAATCAAGGCTTTTAAAGCTCTTGTATAACAACAGGGAGATGACTCAAGCCGAACTTTGCAATGAGCTTGAAATGGACAAAAGCACAGTGGCAAAAGCCTTGGCCCGTATGGAAGGCAACGACCTTATAACAAAAAAGGTAAATCCGGATGATACCCGTTCTTTTTTGGTGTATCCCACTGATAAAGCCGTCGAAATGATTCCGAAAACACGTGAGGTTATTTCCGGTTGGACAAAAGACGTAACCTCGGGCCTGACGGAAGAAGAAATGGAGACATTTAACGAATTAATTCACAAGGTTGCCGAAAGGGCTGCTATAATTTGCGGCAACTGATTTATGAAAGAATTTTCAAAACATCCCAAAACTGCTGAAAATTACAGCGGATTTTGGGATGTTTTCTTTTTTTCCCCAT
The DNA here is from genome assembly GCA_012728025.1 of Clostridiales bacterium. Classification (GTDB taxonomy): domain Bacteria; phylum Bacillota; class Clostridia; order Oscillospirales; family Oscillospiraceae; genus UBA2658. The sequence continues at coordinate 3,832 of JAAYFX010000018.1, read as the reverse complement.
GAGAAAGACAGCGGTAAATTTTAATATGTATTTTTTACAGATTAATGAAGATACTAATAGAAATCAAAGAAAGGGGGATTCTACCATGTCTCAGATAAACCAAATGGAATTGCAAAATCTTCGCCATCTAATCGGTGCCCATGAAACTGCTTATCAAAAGATGCAGGTATATGCACAGCAGTCCAACGACCCTGAAGTTAAGTCCTTTTTTGAAAAATCCGCACAGGGTGCAATGAACACAAAGCAAAAGTTACTATCATTTTTAGGTTAAGGAGGTAAAGCAGATGCTTCAGGAAAAAGAAATGGTCAATGATGCCCTATCAGCTGCCAAAAGTGAATTGACCTTTTATACCAATACCATTTCCGAATGTGAAAATCAAAACCTGCGTTCAACCATTCAGCAAATTCGCAATAACTGCGAAACTTCACAGTATGAGCTTTTTAGTCTGGCTAGGTCCAAGGGCTATTATATGCCCGCCGCTCAGGCAAGTGCCTCGGAAATTCAGCAGGTAAAATCTCAGGTTCAGTAAAAGAGCTTAGCATTAAAATAGACCTTTCATATACCCAAAGCACAATAAAGCTCCTCTCCCTCAGGGATAGGAGCTTTTTTATATTTTGTTTTATCTTAAGGCCACCGAACATTAGGCCACCGAACATTTTTAAAGGTTAAAGCAAGCCGGTAAAGCAAAGCGCAAAATCACCAAAGCTCATGAAAATCGTTTTAAAAAGCATCTTGTCGGCTAAAAAGGCTAATAAAGCTTTGGTCATGGCCATTTTTTTAAAGGATATGCCAAAGTGTAAATTAGCACTTCCATTATTTATCACTTTAATGTATAATACTGCCCAAGCAGCCATCCGAAGGCTGCCCTTGTGTGGAAGATTTAGAAATATCCCTCCCGAACTCGGAAGAATTCGGCGGCGGCAGATATTTTTATAAGTTTCTTTCTAACTAAAATTTTCAGCAATATTGCAGAAGTGAGGTAATATAAGCGATGAAAACAAAAAATCGTTATGGTGTGCTGGCGGCTGGTATGCTAATCCAGCTTTGTGCCGGTATAATTTATATGTGGAGTGTTTTTAAAGGGCCGGTGGCAAATCATCTGGAATGGAGTCCTTCTGAGGCTTCCCTTACCTCCTCCATCATGCTTGCCGCCTTTGTTTTGGGAATTATAATCGGCGGAAGAGCGCAGGATAAGGCCGGTCCAAAATTTGTCACCCTAGGCGGAAGTGTTTTGACAGGCCTTGGAATGATTTTGACAGCCTTTGTCACAACGCAGGCTCCCCGTCTTGTTTACTTAAGCTATGGCATAATAGGGGGCTTTGGCGTGGGAGTTTTGTATACTGCCACTGTTTCCGTTATCCAGAAATGGTTTCCGGACAGGCGGGGCTTTGCTACGGGCTTTATGGTAGGGGCCTTTGGCTTTTCTCTTGTTATCTTCGCCCCCCTCACCACAAAGCTTTTGGCGGAAAATGGCGTCCCCTTTACTTTCATAAGCTTTGGCATAGCCTTTCTTATTATCTGCGCCGCCTGTTCCCTGTATTTGGAAAATCCGCCGGAGGGCTTTAATCCAAGCGGAGTTGCCGCTTCAAATGCCGCTGTGGCGCAAAAGCAGTACACAACAGCAGAAATGCTTAAGACTCCGGCATTTTACCTTATCGCTCTTTCCATGCTTTTCATCCTTCCCGCCTATTTTATCCTTAACCCCATTTTCATGACCTTGGGAGAGGAACGGGGGTTGTCTCAGGAGATGGCCGTTTTAGGAGTTATGATAACTGGCATCGCAAGCGCCTCGGGCAGGATATTAACCTCATGGGTTTCTGACCTTTTAGGCAGGAGAAAAGCAGTTTTTGGCATAATTTTTATTACCCTCATTGCAATCCTTGCCATGATTTATGCTCAGGGTACCATGTTTATTGTTTGCATAGCGGCCATAGCCTTTGCTTTTGGCGGCTCGGCAAGTGTCTACCCCGCTATAACCGCCGATAACTTCGGCACAAAAAATATCGGACTAAACTATGGTTGTGTTATGGTGGGTTTTGGAATCTCCGCTTTGGTGTTTCCTCTCATCTCTAACAGTCTTGTTAAAAGTGGAAGCTACACAGCCTCATTTCTCCTTGCCGCCGGCTGTTGCCTTATATCCTTTGTGTTGGTGCTTTTCCAAAAAAAGATGTAAGTTTAATGCCTTATTAATCTATAAAAATGCCCTCCGGTTTAAAGCTTAGGCAAAAACCGGAGGGTGTTTTTATTTGATTTCTGTATGTTTCTATTATAGAAAACCGTCAGGCATCAACCCCTTGTTCCGTCTTTCAGGGTAAACTGATTTGCAAGGCTGCTGAGCATTTTCGCCTGAGCGGAGAGCTGCTCGCTGGCGGCGGCACTTTGCTGGGCGGCAGCGGAGTTAGACTGTACCACCGTTGTAATTTTCCCTACGCTGTCGGTAATGTTTGAAACAGAAAGGCTCTGCTCCTGAGAGGCAGACTGAATTTCTCCAATACCCAAGGCAATTTCCCGAGCGTCTGATAAAACTGTGCCCATTATTTGTGCCATGGAATCGGAGATGCCCTTTCCGGAGTCCACCGACCTTACTGAAATGTCAATAAGCTCTGAGGTGCTTTTCGCAGCCTCGGCACTTTTTGCCGCCAAAACCCGAACCTCCTCCGCCACGACGGAAAAACCCTTTCCGGCGGCGCCTGCTCTTGCCGCCTCAACAGAGGCGTTAAGAGCTAGAATATTGGTCTGGAAAGCAATATCTTCAATTGTTTTGTTAATTTTGATAATTTCCTCTGAGTTTTTCTGAATGTCGTCCATAGCCTGAAGAAGCAGGAGCATCTGGCGCTCACTCTCGTCAAGGCTTAAGCCCATGGCTTGTGCCTTGCTGTTAAAAATGCTGGCGTTTTCAGAGGTATATTCTATTTTGGAAACGATTGTATCCACAGCTTGAGACAGACTGTCGATGGCAATTGTCTGCTCAGCAGCACCGGAAGCCAAAAACTGAGCGCTGGAGGCAACGTGTTCGGCACCGGTTGAAACCTGATTTGAGGACTGATGGAGTTGGCTTAAGGTTTCGGACATTTGAGAGGAAAACTGTTCAATAGAATTGCCTATGCTGATAAAATCTCCTATATACTGCTGGGAAGGCAGGTCGAAATTTCCGCCCTCCATCTGTTCCATGGACTGCCCGATGCGGGAAATATAATCGGAAAGGGTATGTATGGATGTGCGCATACTATCTGCAAGCTTGCCCAATTCGTTATCGGAGGTGTAGCTTATCTCATTTTGCAAATCTCCTTGGGCAAGGCTTTCCATGCCTTCCTCCAAAGCTTTAACAGGCACCAAGATGTTTTTACGAATAACAATAAGCACAAAGACCATTGAAACCAAGGTTATACCCAGAGAAACAATGCTAACAACCTTAAGCTGAACAATACCCTGAGAGGAAAAGTCCTCGGCTTGGGAGACAGCAACGTTACTTTTTTGGAAAAGCTCTTCACTGTTTTCAAGAAGTTTGCCTTCTGGGTCTGATTGCAAAAGCGGAAGAATATTATCCTTCCAATAACTGCGAATTTCCTGCATCTGGGCAACCAGTTTTGCATCCCGAGGCACAGGAAGACCTAAACTTTTGTCTCCCGCAATGATGCCGTCCATGGCCTTTTCTGCCGTTTTAATTTGCTCGTCAACAGGCTGGTCAAGCAAATGCAGCTTCACAATCCGCTGGGTTGCCCCACGAACAACGCCGCAATAGTTGACAATTTTACCGTTGCTTTGATTTTGATTTAGAAACATGAACATAAAACCCGCACTGATAGCACTTAGCAGAGCAAGGCAAACCAC
>JAAYFX010000352.1 GCA_012728025.1 Clostridiales bacterium | reverse complement strand
CCAGTCTGTAGGTCCCATATTGCTGACATATGCGGCACTGCCACAAAATGGGCAAGTTGATACAGTGGAGTCTGAATAGTTAATTACCATTTTTATTTCCTCTCATACAAGTCTGCGCTTTCTTTTACTCTATTATATATGCTTTATTTGGGTTTCACAAGCTTTTTCTTTATTTCTTTGAGGGTGTCAACAATGTGGATATTCCCTTCAAGTCTGATTAAATAAAAAGGGTGGAACTTAGTCCACCCTTAGTCTGCTGGGAGCTGTGTAGTGATACAGTTCCCATTCTTCGTCTGTGAGGGGTGCTGTGGCTCCGCAAGGGCAGCCATCTCTGACGGTGTGTATGTGATGGCAGTTGGGGCATCTTGCGAAGTCCATGCTGATGAATTCGTCCTGCTGGTCTTCGGGAAGCCTGAGAAAGAACTCGACTTGAGCTGCGAGTTGGCGTAGCTCTGCAACTTGGTTGGATAAGCGTGTGGGAGTTGCATCTCTGCGGAGAGTTACAGGCGTAGCTCTGGGGTCAAAGTCTATGCCTGCGTAGCTTGCTTTGTTGGGGTCTGGTTCTGTGGAGTGCACGAAGTTGCTCTGGTCAGTGGAGAAGACAGTTGCGAAGCCATGCCGATTGGTGCGGAAGGAGTTAGCTTTAATGAACCAGACGGGAAGTTCAATGCTGAATACCTTAGCGTAGAGCTGAAGTGCTTCCAGAGGGAGCGTAGGGCTTTCAGGGCAGTCTGTAGTGTCAAATATGCACTCAATGTCATGAGCTGTCTCAAGTTCTGCACGAGCCTCCAGAATGGTCTTTTCATTAGGGCTGTAGACTTTGATAAAGCGTCCTCTGGTGAGGCACTGACGGGCAATGCTTCGGTAGGCGTCTTCCAGAAGGTGGAAGGGTACGAGATTAGCCTTATTAACTAGGCGAATGAGGTGTTGTCCGTAGGCATAAGCGGCGTTGGGAGAGGTTGCATTGCGCTGAATGTAGGCGTTAGGCAGGCTGGTTACGAACTCATAGCGGTAGGTAGAGCGAGGGTGTTTGATGCGTAAGGTTGTAGGGGAGCTGGTGGTGACTGTCCTGCCTTTACGGTCGGTGAGCGAGGCTTGCTCAAAGTGGAGTGCTGTGCCTCTGTTGTACCAGATGCTGAGAAGCTGTAGGAGGCTCTCAGAGACGATTGAATTGTTCGGGACAGTCAGGTCAGTAGGAGTGGGAAACTCGTCGTGGAAGGCCCGTGTGGCACCCATTTCGTTGAGTGCAGTGGACAGGGTAATGAAGTTGTAGCAATCCTTTGTGAGAGCAACTTTAGAAGTGTAAACGTATTTCATTTGTAGGTTCTCCTTTTTTTTTAGTTTGATTGAATTAAACTATTTTTTCTTTAAGGAACTGGTTGCAAGCTTGCTGAGCGGTGTGTAGAGAGTTGTAAGCACCAAAGTCAAAGATTGGGATGTTGTAGTGATGGGCAATGCGTAGAGCCTGCCCTGTGCCTCCTGAGCCAGTCCCGTTCGGTGTCCAGCAGATGATGAACTGACTTGGTGTTTGTAGGTCTGAGCCGAGTATCTGGTAAACGTTTCTGGCATGCAGTTTTTTAACTCCTTGTGTGCATTTGTCCCAAGCAGGATGGAATTTCTGAGCAATGAGTTCTGCGTCGGGACTTATCTGATGCAGTGGTGAAGGATTGCCATTGAAGTTTTTCCAAGGCAGGTAGATTTCTTTGTTTGTTGTACCTGCTTCAAAGGCGCTGTCAGCTCCGTCTGCGCCTCCTGAGCGAAGTATGAAGCTGCGTTTGTCAAGCCACTTAGCAAGACGTGTGAAGCTGTTGAGAACCTCTGCTGGTGTCTGTCTGGAGCCAATTCCTGTATAACTGTTCATTTTGCATTCTCCTTTCTTTTATTGCGAAGTTGTTCTTCACTTGCCTACAGTATAACATGCGAAGTCATCCCTTTACTCCGCTTGCGGAGCGAGGCGAAGCCGAGGGGATTGACCGCATGGCATACTGGAAAGGCAAGAAGACAAGACGGTTGGCAGTTCGACGAGGGTAGCAGTTGGATAAACTGTTAGTCAAAGTGACGAGGCTGTT
>JAAYFX010000344.1 GCA_012728025.1 Clostridiales bacterium | reverse complement strand
GTTAATGCATTGTTTAATCTCTATGCCGGCCTATTTATTTTGCATTTTAAGAAATATGAATTTGGTGCCAGTAATGAAATTGTTAGTGCATTCTCTATACTACCTCCCATTATTAGATATATTGTTCTTGAAAATTTATACGAGAATGATAAAACCAATTTGTTAGTGATTGACAAACTATGTCTTGTACTGCTCAAAGCATTTGACAAAGAAAATGCTTTAGCGTGGATAAAGGAAAGAGAAGAAGAGCTATCTAACACGCTACCATATACACCAGAAGCAATTGCTGACATAGAAGCTGCTCACGGGAAACTGTGTGCGGAGGCTGTCGTAGCTAATGCACCGGAGAACATGTATATTTCTTGCCTTGAACGTTTAGAGGAAGTGGCGCAAATCATCGAGCAACAAGGGTTGCTTTACAATAACTTCGAGCAGGCAAAACAACTCTATTTAGAAAAGGGAATACTAGATAACGATAAACCAGAAAATAGACATTTCAATGACATAATGGAATTTGTGTATCTTGGACGAAAAACAGAAGAGAATGAAAAGCTCAAGAACCAGCACCGTTATAATGTCACAGTCTAATTCAGCAGTGCGGCTAACAAGAAAATCCAGGTGACGCCTACGGCGCACCTGATTTTGGCGTTAGCCAGCATAAGGATAATCCTATGTCGAATGAACAAGATGATAGGGTCGTTGAAGAGTTGCAGAGGTTCTTTCGGTTTGGGGAATGGAACGCAAAGCGAGGATTGCAGACGGGAGGTCGATGCGAATATTGCGACAGAGACCTTCTTGCTTCATTTAATGACTACGACTCTTGGCAAATTGATCATGTCATGCCTTCATCCAAGGGTGGCAAGCATGAATACGAGAACATGGCTGTGTGCTGTAAAACCTGCAACTTCCTAAAGCGCGACTATCTTCCAAGCGGAGAAACCCGAGACGAAAGAGTGGCCGATGCACGACGCCACGTACAGGCGCTGCGTGTAGTAAGAGAGGCTGAGCTTGCCCGAGTACGAGCGCTGGTCCAAGGACAGTTAGAAATGCGGCCTACTAGCTAACAAGGCATTCAAGTTCGCTCGTTTTACTCGCTGGGACTGGCGTACCGCCAGCCCCTTAATTTCGCGTTATATTTTTGAGAAGGTTGAGTAATATGTCAATCGTTATGCACTACGATTACGATAGTTACATTCATGCATCTAACTGTATAGATAAGGAGTTCTGCGAAAACTTTGACGAAGTTGTGACATGCTTGGAAAGATGGGATTCCATTGTTAACTCTGCGGCTCATAGTTTTCAGAATGATGGGGAGGCATTTTCATTATCGTTGCATTCTCACTCACTATTTTTAAGCGCTATTAGGCTAGCAAGATCAGGGCATAGCGCAGCAGTTTACCCATTGCTTAGAACTGCTTTCGAATCTGCCACCTATGCTTTGTTATTCACTCAAGATGAAGATTTGGTTGAAAAGTGGAAAAATCGTCACGTGAGTGAAGAACATTTTAGGCAAAGTAAAACCGCTTTTACTCCAGCAATGAAAAAGCTTAGATTAATTTTTAAAGAGTACGATAAAACCTCACGATGTAGCTCATACGAAGAATACATAATGTCGACATATGATGCCGTAATAGATTTTGGGGCACACCCCAACCCAATTACGATAACAAATAATAGTGAAATTTCCAGCGATGGTGATTTGAGCAAGTATGAATATCTTAACCGTCTTGACGATCAAATGATTAAGGCAATATTTGCTTGTATTGATTTTGGTGTTGTTTTATCTGTGGTTATGTATTTATCTCAGATTTTAAGAGACCTAGGCGCACCAGGCCTGGACGAAAAATTTATGCCTTTTATTAATGAAAACAATGCGATTGCTGATAAAATAAACGGAAAACCGATAGGCTTTAATAACCGCTACTATAGTCGGGTTAATCCCTATGCAAAGTAAACGTAACAGCAACCCCACCTTTTAGCGCAGTCTCCTATCACTAAACTAGGCTC
>JAAYFX010000224.1 GCA_012728025.1 Clostridiales bacterium | reverse complement strand
GTTTGGATAAGCTCCCGCCGTGGGCTGATAATAGTAGTCCGGATTTTGGGAGCTGGGCTGGCGATAGGTTTGGTTGCCGGCAGAATATGGATTTTGGAAGCCCTGCTGACCGTTGGGGCCGTAGCCACCACCGCCGGCGGCAGCGGCAGAACCACCACTTACTCCGACATATTGGGTTTCCTTGCTAAAGGCCATTATGCAAAGGAAAATAATATTTAAAAATATCAGCCCCACAGCCCAAGCTCCGTCTTTGCCAAAGGCTTGGGAGAGCTTAACCATGGTGATTATGTAGATAACAAAGCTTACAAAAGGTATGAGGATAAGGAGAAAAAACCAGCCATTACCCCAAGTTATTTTATATAATGTGTAAGAGTTATAAAAGGGGACGATGGCCGCCCAGCCCGGTTCGCCGGCTTTTTCATAGAGCTTCCAGTTGGCGGCGATTGTAAGACCTAAAATGACTAGGGCTGGAATAAGAAGGACAATCCAAACCGCTGACATAACCTGAGGCATACCGGAATACACATCGCCTCCAGTATAGTAATAATCATAATAATCCATATCATATCCTCCAAATTAATGTTTATATAGCAGATGCTCAAAATCCTTAAAATATTCTACTACAAAAGTTTTATTTACACAAGGGAAAAGGAAGAATTTCAAGAAAAGGAGCGGAATAAGGTGGAAATAAGGAGTCTTTTGTTAAAACCAAAAGACTCCTTATATTCAGCGTTCCTCCCGAAAATACGGCAGACCCAGATGAGCGGGAGGGCGGTTTTCACGGCTGCGACGCATGGAGCTTATAACCAAAACGGCGATAGTCACAATATAAGGCAGCATTTTAAAAAGCTCTTGTGAGCTTCTGTCAAGGCCGGGGATATAGAAATAAAGCCAAAACAAAACACCGAAAAGATAGCTTCCCCAGATGGCGTGAACGGGTTTCCAGCGGGCGAAAATAACAAGGGCAACGGCAAGCCAGCCAAGTTTTTCTATGCCACCGTCATTTGCCCATGTCCCCTTAATATAGTCCAAAACATAATAAAGTCCCCCAAGGCCGGTTATGGCGGCTCCCGTGCAGGTGGCGATATATTTAAGTTTTGTGACCTTTATACCGGCGGCGTCTGCCGTTGCAGGGTTTTCTCCTACGGCACGAAGATTAAGCCCTGCCCTTGTCCGATTTAGAAACCATGTCATAACTATGGCAAGGATGACAGCCACATATACAAGAACCCCAAGGGAGCTTAAAACGCTTATACCACGAAAAAAGGGCAAGGTTGTTCTATAAGCGGCACTGGTTGTGGAAACGGAGATTTGACCAACACCACCTGCCATTTTGTTCATGGCTCCTCCGAAAAGATTTGCAATGCCGGAGCCAAAAATGGTTAGGGTAAGACCTGTTACATTTTGGTTTGCCCTGAGGCTTATGGTTAAAAAGCTGTATAAAAGTCCGGCAAGGCAGGAGGCGATAAGGGTGCAAAAAAGAGCGATTAGAAAGCAGAGCAGAGGCTCCGGCGCTGAAACAGAGCTTTCATATAAATATGCTCCGGCAAGACCCGCTATGCCGCCAATATACATGATGCCTGGAACACCTAGGTTGAGGCTTCCGGATTTTTCCGTTAAAATCTCGCCTATGGCACCAAAGAGGATGACGGTTCCGAAAACTATTGCCGCCTGAACAAGAGATAAAATTCCAGCCATATCAGTTTACCTCCTTTTTTCCTCGGAAAATAAGCTTATAGTTTATGAAAAATTCACTGCCTAAAATGAAAAACAGTATAATGCCCGTAATCATCTGTGAGGCATAGTCGTTAAGGTCATAACGGGAGGCAATTTCCACAGCGCCCTTTTGCAAAAAGGCAAGGAGCAGGGACACAAAAAACATGACAAGGGGATTAAACTTGGCAAGCCAAGCAACTATAATGGCTGTAAATCCCCTGCCTCCCGCCGTATTTGTGGAGATGGTGTGAGATGCGCCGGAAACCGCAAGAAAACCCGCAACACCGCAAAGACCGCCGGAGAGAGCCACAGTGCGAATGATGACTTTTTTAACATTTATGCCGATATACTTAGCAGTGCGCTCGCTTTCGCCTACAACTGCTATCTCATAGCCATGCTTTGACCAGCGCAGGTAAATATAAACCGCTATTGTGAGGGTCATAACTATAATGACATTAAGCATATATTGCTGACCCAGAAAAGAAGGCAGCCAACCGGCCTTTGTAGATTGATTTATTATGCCCACAGTGTTTGAGCCAATGGGGTTTTCCCATTTTGTTATGAAAAAGGATGTAAGCTGAATGGCCACATAATTCATCATAAGGGTAAAAAGGGTTTCGTTGGTGTCAAACCTTGCCTTAAAGGCGGCGGGAACAAAGCCCCAGACGGCACCTGCTATGCAGCTTGCAGCAAAGGATACGATAAGCAAGGCCCAAGTGGGCATGGATGAGCCAAAGTAAATCATGCAGGCGGCTGTTGCAAGCCCACCGGCAAGAATTTGACCTTCCGCTCCGATGTTCCAAAAGCGCATCTTAAAAGCGGGAGCAAGGCCCACGCCTATGCAAAGGAGCATCATAGTATCTCTTGCTGTTATCCAAGAGCGCTTTGAGGTGCCGAAGGCCCCTTCCCACATGGCAACGTATACCTTAAGGGGGTTTAACTTTACAATGAGATAAATTATTCCCGCACAGGTGATAAGGGCCAAAAGCAGGGAAAAAAGCCTTATGCCCCAAGCTTTTAATAGGGGGGTGTCCTCCCTTTTTGTTATGCGCACAAAGGGTTCTTTAAGCTTGCTGTTCACTGCTTTCACCTCCCAAACTTGTCATCATCCGTCCGATTTCCCGTTTATCTGTTTTGCGGCCATCAACAATACCGCTGACCTTACCGCCGCAGAGGATAAGAATTCTGTCGCAAAGTTCCACCAAAACGTCCAAGTCCTCACCGACAAAAATAACAGCAACACCTTTTTGCTTCTGCTGATTTATAAGGTCATAAATTGTGTAGGAGGAATTTATATCAAGCCCTCTTACAGCATAGGCCGTCATAAGAACCGTGGGGGCAGAGGAAATTTCTCTGCCTACGAGAATTTTCTGGACGTTTCCGCCGGAGAGCTTTCTGACGGGAGTATCCACACTGGGAGTGTTAACGGAAAGCTCAGTTACAACACGGCGGGCAAGCTCTCTGGGAGATTTTCGGTCGGCGAAAACAGACTTTCCACGACGAAAAGAGCGCAGCATCATATTATCCGTAAGGTCCATGTTTGCCACAAGACCCATGCCAAGCCTGTCCTCGGGAACAAAAGAGAGGGCAACGCCCATGGCGCTGATTTCTCTGGGCTTTTTACCGATAAGGGGTTCTTTTTCCCCTGTTTTGGTGTCTATATAAAAGATGCTGCCGGATTCTGCCGGCTGAAGCCCCGCAATGGCTTCCAAAAGCTCCTTTTGCCCGCAGCCGGAAATGCCTGCAATGCCAAGTATTTCGCCGCTTCCCACAGAAAAGGAGACATCATCAAGCTTTTTAACCCCGTCAATATCCCGAATGGTGAGGTTTTCCACACGAAGGCGCTCCTTAACATTCTCAGGCTCGGGGCGCTCAATGTTTAAAACAACCGGATGACCCACCATCATATTAGTCATTTCGGCGGCATTGGTGTCTTTTGTAAGGGTATCTCCCACAAAGCGGCCCCTTTGAAGGATGGCAACCCTGTCGGATAGCTCCTCCACCTCATGAAGCTTGTGGGTTATGATAATAACGGCCTTTCCATCATCACGCATATTCCGCAGGATGGCGAAAAGTTTGTCTGTTTCCTGAGGGGTCAAAACGGCTGTGGGCTCGTCAAGAATGAGAATATCGGCGCCCCTATACAGCACCTTTATTATCTCAACTGTCTGCTTCTGGGAAACTGACATATCGTATATCTTCTGCTCGGGGTCAACATCAAAGCCATAAAGAGAGCAGATGGAACGGATTTTTTCGTTCACTGCACTCATATCCAAAAGGCCCTTTCCCGACATTCCGAGGATTATATTCTCGGCGGCGGTAAGCACATCCACAAGCTTAAAATGCTGATGTATCATGCCGATGCCCAAATCATAAGCATCCTTGGGGCTGCGTATGGAAACCTCGTTTTCCCCCATAAAAATCTGACCGGCATCCGGATAGTAAATGCCGGAGAGCATATTCATAAGAGTTGTTTTGCCGCTGCCATTTTCACCTAAAAGCGCTAAAATTTCACCCTTGTAAATGTCCAGCCAAACCTTGTCGTTTGCCAGAACACTGCCAAAGGATTTTGTTATATTCCTCATTTTAATGACGGCTGTTTTTTCTTCCAAAGTCAGCTCCTCTTTCTGTCAAAAAAGCTAATTGTCTCTTGTTTGCTTGTCTTTTTGTCTTAAAAAGGCTTTTGCCGACGGAAGCGCAAGCTCTGCAGCCGAGGGCAAAAATGAATTTTAAGTGTTTGGGAAATAAACTCCCAAACACTTATTTTATAGCGCACTGTGTAAAAACTTTTTGAAGAAAAAGCTCAGCATTGCTGAGCTTTTTCTCCGAATTGTTTAGCTAAGCTCTGTAATTCCGTCGATACGGAGAGAGAAATAAGGTGCGGAGCGAAGCTTGGATTCATAGAATATACCGTCTTCAATGGCCTCACCCTCGTCGCCTTCAAAGTCGCCGTCGGTGTCAAGAGCAAGGAAGCTGGTAACGGTTTCACCATCAACGGTGAACTTTGCGGTGTCAAAGATGTTGAGGCTGCCGTCGGCAAGAGCCGCCCAGACCTCGTCCAGCTTTTCCTGAGTGCCTTCGGCACACTCAGGGCCGAGAACGGAAACGGAAACACCGTCGTTTACAATTCCGGTGGCATAGTCGTCGGGAATGGCAGCAGCGCCGCCCTCAAGAGCCTTCTGGATGGTGGGGGTATAAACTGCGCCCCAGTTGTTAAGGGCACTTGTCAATGCTGCTGTGGGAGCAACGGCAAGCATATCAATGTTGTATCCAACAGAGTAGACAACAGCGCCGCCGTCTTTCGCCGCCTGAACAGCAGAGGGAGCACCGGTGGAGTCAGCATGCTGGCCGATTATGACACAGCCTTTTGACATAAGTGCGTTTGCGGCCTCGGCTTCACGGGTGGGGTCATACCATTCGCCTGTGTAGATAACATCCATATATGCCTCGGGAACAATGGACTGAACGCCTAGGAAGAAGGCGGTGTAGCCGGAAACAACTTCGGCATAGGGCTTTGCGCCAACATAGCCAACATAAGGCTCTGTTACAAGACCCTCATCCAAAAGCTCTTTAAGCTTCATGCCGGCAACAACACCGGAAACATAGCGGGACTCATATACATAGGTAAAGATGTTCTTAAGGTTGGCAAGGCCGGAGGAAGCAGCGGTGTCACCTGTGGCGGCAACAAAAATAACATCTTCATATTCGCCGGCGGCCTGCTGCATATAGCTCTGGTGACCGTAGCTGTCGGAGAAAATAATGTCGCAACCGGACTCGGCAAGGTCAACAGCCGTATCATAGCAGGCTTCGTCTTCGCTGATATTGTACTTCCATGTTATCTGGTCCTCTGAAAGTCCAAGGGCGTTAACAGCGGACTTTATGCCGTTTATGTGTGCAAGGTCATAGCCGGAGTTTTCATCGTGGATGAGGATGGCACCAATTTTAAAGTCGGCGTAATCCCCTGTGATTTCGCCATTTCCGTCGGGCAGTTCAGCACCGGAATCAGGCGCCTTCTCGCCGCAGGCGGCAAAGGCAAATACCATTACCAGCGCAAGAAGCAGTGATATGAGCTTTTTCATTTTGTTCTCCTCCATGTAGTATGTTTTAGTGACTTGTATATCTGAAATCGCCTTGCGATTAAAGACCAAAAACGGGAACCCATAAAGTCCCCGTGATACTGGGCAAAAAGCCAAACTGCTCTTTGCGTCAATATCGGTAGCCCAGCAATTTACGGCAGCCGGCTAGAGACTTCAAAACCATATCATTTGATATATACCGATGTATATTTAGTTTTTAAAAGCCCAAAGGTGGAAGGCCCTTAGCCAAAGACCGGTTTGCCGCCCTCCATAGACTTTATCTTAGCAAGAGACTCTATGCGAACTCCTTTAGAGCGCAGCTTTTCGCCCCCCGGCTGGAAGGCTTTTTCAATGGCAATGCCCGCACCGATAAGACTTGCACCAGCATCATTTACAAGGGAAATAAGCCCCTCAAGAGCGGCGCCGTTTGCAAGAAAGTCGTCGATAATGAGAACTTTATCATCAGGGAGCAAAAATTCCTTTGAAACTATAATATCATAGGTTGTACCGTGGGTAAAGCTTTCAACCTTGGAAGTGTATACGTCACCGGCGATATTTTTTGTTTTTGTTTTTTTCGCAAAAATAACGGGACAGCCGAAAGCCTGCGCCGTTATGCAGGCGATACCTATCCCGGAAGCCTCTATGGTGAGTATTTTGTTAATTCCTTCTCCGGCAAAAAGTCTATAAAACTCCTTTGCCATTTCGCCAAAAAGGGAAACGTCCATTTGATGGTTTAGAAAGCTGTCTACCTTGAGAATGCCGCCGTCTTTAACCTTACCGTCCTTTAAAATACGTTCTTCCAAAAGTTGCACGGCCGCCCACCCCCAAAAATAATTAAAACGGAAAATAACATTGTGCATATCCGTCTTTGTTAATAAGTTTACAATATGTCAAGGATTTAGACAATATCGAATTTTTAATAAAAATATACCACAAACAGGCCCTTTGCTTAACACTTTCGTCAAATTTTAAGAAGCCTCACAAAAATAAGGGGCTTTTGTAAGGCTTCTTCCAGATAAAGTTTATTTTTGCTTTGGTATGCTTATGGTCAGTACAAGCTCTGTATCCGTTTCGTGCTTTTCCATCCCTGCAGATATGCCCCCCTGCTTCATCATTTCAAGGCCGTGGGTAAGGGTGTTTAAAAAGACACGTACGTCTTTTAAAACAAACATGGTTTTCCTCTTAGGCTTTACCTCGGAGTCTGCTTCCGGCAGGGGGGCGTCCAAAAGGGCTTCTATGTATTGCTCGGTTGCGGCAACATTCATGTGCTGCTCAATTATAAAATGCAGGGCCTGCCTTTGGGCATGCTCGTCGGGAAGGCGCAAAAGGGCCCTGCCATGCCTTTCTGTCAAATTCTGCTCACGCAGGGCATCCAGCACATCCGGTGGAAGCCTTAAAAGCCGAAGCTTATTTGCCACCGAGGGCTGAGATTTTCCAAGGCGGCGGGCGGCCTCCTCCTGACTCATGCCAAAAAGCTTTATAAGCTGCTGTATGCCCTCGGCCTCCTCCACAAAGTCAAGGTCACGACGCTGTATGTTTTCCACCAAAGCCAAAAGACTTGACTCCTCCATATTAACGTCTATAACAATGCAGGGCACCTCCCGCAGCCCCGCAAGGCAGGAGGCACGAAGCCGCCGCTCTCCCGCCACAAGTTCATAGTGGCCGGCCCTGCGGCGAACGGTGAGGGGATTTAAAACACCATGCTGGGCTATGCTGTCGGAAAGTTCCCGCAGGGAGTCTTGAGAAAACTTTTTTCGGGGCTGAACGGGGCTTGGATATATTTCGTCCACGGACAGATAGCTTATCCCGTTACGAAACAGCCGTGGGTTTTTCTTTAGTGTAGCCATTTTTCCATCTCCTTTATAAAAAACTTCGGATATCTAAGTGGGTTTAAAAATAGTTTCGGACATATAGTACTTTTAAAAACAATGCTACACTAGATATAGCAAAAAAAATGCTGTAAGCTGTTGAGGAATGAAAAAATCGCACCCTGTCCGCAAAATAGCGTTTCAGGCTGCGATTTTTTAAACTGAGAGGCTTTTTATAAGACTTTTCTAGTCCTCGTACTCATAGTCACGTCTGCGAAACAGCAGGGTGATGCACCAGATGGCAGAAAGTCCCACAAGTGTATATATCACACGGCTGAGGGTGGCAGTTTGACCGCCAAACAGATAGGCCACCAAGTCGAAACGGAAAAGACCGATAAGTCCCCAGTTTATTCCGCCTATGATACTTATAATTAGTGCGATTCTGTCTAGTATCAGCATTTGCATAAGCTCCTTTATATGGTTTCGCCTATAGCTTATGCAGGCGGCTCTTATTTATTCAAAACCTGAAAAATCAAAAATTATGTTTTCGTTTTTACAAAATAACGTGGGCGTGGCGG
>JAAYFX010000223.1 GCA_012728025.1 Clostridiales bacterium | reverse complement strand
TCAAACTGACTGGGCGTATCGATTATATCAAAAAGGCTTTGTTGCTCGCCTAAGTCGTCGTCAAACTTGTTGTTCAAATAAGGCGCCTCCCTTTTTGCAGCGCAAAAGCATTGCAAATAATAAAAAATAAGAATAGAGCGCAAAAAGCTAAACTATTGGTCTTTTTAAAACTTTGCTCATTCACAGGCAATGATAAACTGCCCTGAAAATATATTATACAGGAATAAGCCTACTATAAACAAGGAGAAAGTGTAAATAAATTTATAGAATAGGTCTAAGTTTTCATGAAAACTTACAAAAAGTGGTTTCCAGAGAACAAGTAAAAACGGAACCCAGAGGCTAAGACGCACTCCGAGTCCCGTTATTAAGGGTTTTAGGGCTTGCGAAAATAACTTTAAGTTATACTCGCTCCTTAACCTTTGCCTTTTTACCGACTCTATCACGGAGATAATAGAGCTTAGCCCTGCGCACCTTGCCCTTGCGAACAGTTTCAACAGAAACTATCGTCGGGGAATGTACGGGAAAAACTTTTTCACAGCCAACGTTGTAGGAGATGCGGCGAACCGTAATGGTTTCGCTGATGCCTCCGTGCTTTCTGGCGATAATAGTGCCGTCGAAAGCCTGATTTCTCTCACGGCTTCCTTCCTTAACACGGACGATAACACGAACTGTATCTCCAACGTTCATTTCGGGAAGCTCGGGCTTCATATACTGCTGACTGAGGGTTTTTACTAAATCCATATATATTTCCTCCCTTCTCTGTAAACGTTCTTACACGGGAAAATTCCGCCAGAGGACCGTTCCTTATGAGCAGTGCGAAGCTTTTCGCACAGACCATGAAATTTTAGCATGAAAGCCATAAATTTGCAAGACCTTTTTATTTTTGAAGAAAATATGGTTTATATCGTTAAAAAGCTATGACCATACCGCCTTCATTTGCATATATTGTGCTTATTCCGCCGGCTTTAAGTATATCGCAACTTTTAAAAGGAACCTTTTCCATAATTTTATCACGGGCTGTTCTAGCCCTATCCGGACATTTGCATTGGGTTATATAAAGTTTGCGATTGCTCATATCAAGACCCTTGCACCTTTCGGCTATAAGCTCTGCCATTTTCCCAATGGCTCTATCCATGGAAAGAGCCTTCCCACGAACACATATGTTCCCAGTTTCGTCGCCGCCCATAATAAGCTTTATACGCAAAGCGCCCGTAACTATGGATTGAAGATGGTTTAGTCTTCCGTTTTTTCGGAACACATCCAAGGTTTCAAGGATGAAATATGTTGAAAGCTCGGATATGAAATCCAAGGTCTGCTCAACAACCTCATCAAAATCCATGCCGGAGGAGGCAAGCTCCAGAATTTTGTGGCAGATGGCAATTTGACCGGAGGCCGCACTTTTTGAGCTGAAAACAAATATATTCTTATCCGGATTTGCGTCTTTAAACATTTTTGCAGCTACTACGGCGCTGTTATAGCTGCCGCTTAGCTTATCTGAAAGAGTTACTACATATATGTCTTTTTTCCCACACTCATAAGCTTCCAAAAAGCTCCCCGGAGAGGGACAGGCGGATTTTGGCGCATTACGAGAAGCAGCCATCTTGCTTATTAGCATACCGCTGCTAAGGTTTTTATCATCCACAAAAGTTTCGCCGTCCAGCTCTATGGTAAGGGGGACTCGTATAAGCCAAGAATAATCATCTTCTAGATATGGATAGTCACAGCAACTGTCTCCAATTATTTGAAAGCCCATAATACACCTCGCAAAATATGATAAGGTTTTTAAAACCACATTATGTAGTTAAGTCAACCACATTTCATGTATTATACACAAGCGGTCTTTCTTTGTCAATCTCTCAAAGAGCTTATATATCAGTGTTACAAAAAGTTTACACTTTCGCCAATTCAGCGATAATCTCGGCACATTTTTCTATTCCAAACTTACCGCTGTTAAGGCAAAGGTCGTAATTCATGCTAAGCCCCCAAGTCCTGCCGGTATAGTTTTTGTAATAAACCTGCCTCTTTTTGTCTTTTTCCTCAAGGCGCTTTTCGGGGCTTCCCTCCCGCTCACCATAAAGCCTTACAATTCTGTCTGCCTTGAAGTCTGTGTCGGCGTGGATGAATGCGTGAAGGCAGCTTTCCTCGTCTTTCAGGATGTAATCCGAGCAGCGGCCGACTATGACACAAGGACCTTCCGCAGCAATCCTTTTTATAATATTGTGCTGAAGCACATAAAGCTTATCGGATATGGCATAAACCCCATCATAATTTCCACCTGTGCCCCCAGAGCGGGATAAATTGAAAAGAAAGCTGCTTTTTGAAGTGGCATCCTCTCCCCTTTGCTCTACAAAATCCTCGGAATAGCCGCTTTCTTTCGCTATAAGCTCCACAAGGGCTTGGTCGTAGTATGCGTAGCCCAGCTTTTCCGCCACCATTTTCCCTATACTTCTGCCGCCGCTTCCAAACTCACGGCTAATAGTTATGACCTTTCTGCTCATTTTATATTCCCTCCAAAAACTTGTTGTTTAAAGCATTTTTAAAATATAGACTAGTTAAGCTGCTTGTCTCTCGGAAGCTTCAGCTCATTTTTTTGCGCTGTGGCAATACTTTTGCTTATGAAAATCGCAAAAGGTATGGTAATTAGAAATGAAAAACCGTCGGCTACTGCCTGAGATACAGAAAGTCCGTCAATACCAAAAAGGGACGGGAGAATAAAAAGCACAGGTATAAGGCAAAAGCCCTGACGGGTGGTTCCAAGGATAATAGCGCCCACAGGCTTTCCAAGGGCTGAATACAACATATTTACAACAATTACCCAAGCGTTTAAAGGCATGGCAATACACTGGGATATAAGGCACAGCCTGCCTATTTCCACAAGGCTCTCATCTGCCTCGGTGAAAAGCAAGATAATCTGCTCTGAAAAAACAGCTATAAGAGCGCAGCCCGCCGCTATAAAAAGCACACCTGCTATTGAGGAGAAGCGATAAGATGACTTTACCCTATCATAGCTTCTGGCGCCCCAATTATAGCCCGCCACAGGCATAAAGCCCTGACCGAACCCCAACATTGCCGAGGTCGGAAAGGTCATTATTCTGGTAACAACAGAAATGGCTGCCAAGGCAGAGTCCGAGTATGAACCTGCAATTTTATTTATAAGGATATTAGACACAACCCCAAGGCCCATACGCAAAAAAGAAGGTAGACCCATAAGAGTTATTTCCCTTATAATATCCTTGCTGTAACTTATATATTTAAGCGAAATTTTCAAAACGCTTTTTTGGGCGGCATAAGGGAAAATGAGTATACAGAAAGAAACAATTTTGGAAATGGCCGTGGCAATAGCCGCTCCTTTTACCCCCAGCCCCAGATTGAAAATAAAAATCGGGTCTAAGATTATATTGAGAACAGCACCGGAAACCATGCCTATCATAGAATAAACCGGACTGCCCTCAGAGCGCAGGCAGTGGTTTAAAACAAAGCTTGAGGCCATAAAGGGCGCAACCAAAAGGATGTAGTTTGCATATTCAACAGCATAGCCCATGGAGTCCTCGGTGGCTCCTAAAAACTGAACAAGAGGGCCTGTGAACATAAGGCCGGGTATCATAACCAAGGAGCCCAATATCATCGCCGAAAAAAAGGCAGTTGAAAGGGTTTTGGAGGCCATATGATTTTGCTTTGCCCCCAAAAGACGGGAAATATAACTGTTTGCGCCTATTGCGAGAAAAGAGCCGGCCATCATTATTGTAAGGTCAATGGACATATTAACGCCCACAGCGGCGGTTGCCGAGGTGCCGAGGGAGCTTACAAAATATGTGTCGGCCATACTGTAAATCGAGTTTATAAGAAGAGCAATTATGGTGGGAGCGGCCATCTGCGGAATCAGCCTTGATATTGGGGTTTCCAGCATCATCACACGCTTTGCGCCCTTTGACCCATCATCACTTTGCATCTTTTACCTCCATTTTTATCTGTTTTATGCAGGTTTATATCTTAAATACATATATTTACATATTATAATGTCATATTTTTTTGTGTCAAGATGGTGAAGTCCTAAATAAGGAAGGGCTCAGAAAAGAAGCTCACAAATATAGGCCCAGACGGGAACGGTAAAAACCCCCATCAAAACAGAGATAAGCATATAGCCGGCGCTTTGAAGTCTGGCCTTCGACTCAGGGCAATACTCTATGGTGAAGGCTGTGAGCATACTTGCAACCGGCAAGGCAGAGTAAACCACGACCACTTTTGAAACCAGTGGGTCTGCCGGAATAAAGTACATAATCGCTGCTGTAATAGACGGAATAAGTAGGTTTCGTATCAAAGGTAAATCCAGATACCTTAGCTTCAAAAGTACAGACAGCTTATATTTCCCCAAAGTTATCCCGCATAAAATCATACCCAGAGGTGAGCAGACAGAGCCAAGGTCCGAAATTGTTTTATCCAAAAAGTCGGGAAGAGACAGGCCGGAGATATAAAGGGAAAGGCCAATAAAAACCGCTATAAAGGGCGGAGATAAAATGCTTTTCAAGTGGTCTTTAAATTTAGCTTTCTCCCCACCGGTCTCCGGTGAGGACAAAAGGGGTTTTGCGGAGCTGTAATAAAATATGCGAACGGGTATTATAAAAATTGAAAAATAGAAAAGTCCAAGCTGGCCATATAGGGCCTCCATAACGGGCATACCTACGAAGGTTATATTGGGAAACATCATGCCAAAGCGCAGTATTCTTCCGGCATAACCCTCGCCGGAGAGCTTCATGGCAAGATGGCCCAGAATAAAGCAAAGCCCCAAAAGGCCAAAGCTTATAACAAGAAGTATTCCGCAGCTTTCTAAAAGCTCTGCGGAAAAAGGCATATCAAAAGATTTTATTATAAGGCAGGGCAAGGCGATATTCATTATAAAAGAGGCTAGAGATTTATCAAAACTTTTATCAACAAGCCCCCTTCTTAAAATAAAAAATCCAATAAGGATGAACAAAAGCAGTTGCAGGGATAGTTCGAAGGCCAACATTTTATTTCCTCATTTATTATATTCTGCATCATAAAGCATAAAAATATAAAAAGGGCGTTAAGACAAAGTCCGCCCTTTCTATATCTTTAAGGTATTAAATTCCTTATCTTATATCCAATTCGTCAAAGGCGTCGCCGCATTCCGGACAAAACTTCGGGGGCTTTTTGGGGTCTTCCGGCTCCCAGCCGCATTTGTCACACTTATACAGCGGTTCATCAGCGGGCTTTTTGCTGCCGCACTCAGAGCAAAAGCTTCCCTTGTTAACATTGCCGCAGCTGCAAGTCCAGCCGCTTTGCTCGGCGGGACGGGGTGAGCCGCAGTCGGCACAGAACTTGCCGGTGTTGCCGACTTTTCCGCAGGCG
>JAAYFX010000325.1 GCA_012728025.1 Clostridiales bacterium | reverse complement strand
TATTTTCACCTTCTCTAAAGTCAAACATTTGTCTGTTAGAAACGGACATCTCTCCACCAAGTGAAACAAAAGAATGATAGATACCATAGTCAATAGCAGTATCAAGAGTTGTATTGGATAACCCATATAATACGTTTACTGCAGTATTCCTTAGTAGTGCTTTGTTAGTCATATTGCCTGAGAATGTTTTACCAAAGGATGATATATGGGCATTCTTAAACATACCTGACCACATCATATCTGTAACAGCATCAGTAACTGCCATACCTGCCCACATTGAAACAACATCAAATACAAGGTCGTCGATTTTCATCTTAGTAGTATATTCTTCACCAAGTCCATACTCAGCTCTTCGTCCTGCATACTGAGTCTTAGCTACAGAGTTAGCTATGATAGCTGTTCTAGATAGTAAAGTACTACCTCTAGCAGCTAGACCCATAGCTGAACCAGCTCCTCCAGTAAGCTTACCTATTAGGATCATCTCGACTAATGACAATGCAGGAGCAGTAAAGTTCATAAGTGTGTGTGAAGTATCTCCAAATCTTTGACTCATAGGATTGCCAGTAGCTCTAGCCATTCGCTCTTCTTCAATAGAACCTTCTATTGTCCTACTACTTTCAAATATTGTTGAAGCATACTTAAGAAGAAAACTATCGGTAAACATATTTACACGAAGCACACCCTTACCTGCAACTCTAGTGTCATCAGCAGAACCAAATGAATCATATGCTATAGGACTGAATTGCTTTACTACATCTTTCTCTTCTCCAATCATACTCCTAACATAGTACTTACCATGTTTGCTGACTCCTGCAAGGTTCATTAAGACTGCTTCGTAATCACTATCAATAGAGTCTTCTCTTCCTGATAGAATATCAAGGGCGTATATAGCATTGACTGCAGCTTGCTTAGCTTCTTTCTTTGGTACACTTATTTGGTCACCTGCAACACTAGTAGCTATATTATACATAATAGCATTAGCTAATAGCTGAGTTTCTGTCATATTTTTCACTTGGCTATCAGTATAACCTACTTCTTTATAGTTGTTCATAAATGAAGCAGTCTGCATAACTCCTCTATAAGAAGAATCGCCTTTCTTCATTGCAATATTGTTTATTAAATCTCTTTCATATATCTTTCTAATGTTAGCAAAATATTCTCTAGACTTAGCATCAGCTTTCGCCATTGCATTCGCTCTCTGTTGCCTCGCTATTGCTTCAAGCTGAGCTTGTTCATTCTTATTATACATTATTGTTCTCCTGATTCGTCTACGTTTACTAGAAGATTGGGGTTTACCCCTGGATACTGATTCCCCAAATTAGTTATTGATCTAGGGTCTCTGCCATTAGCTAATGCCAATGCGTTCTGAGTGATACCATACTTCGCACCAAAAGCATTAGGAGCAATCTGCATTAGCAACCCAAATGATTGCAATAAAAACTGTGATTGCTTTTGATACTGGGTTCTTCTAAACCCATCAGGATCATGTCCTATGTCCCGAAGCTCTTTAGTTTTGAATGAAATAAGTTTTCTAGCTTCTTCCATCTCACCCCTAAGATCAATCCCAGCCATTGTAAGTATCAACGCTCTGTTCCTAGATTTAGATTGTTCTTCAATATCCATTACCCTAAGATCAAATTGTCTATCTAAGTAAGAAGGTTTCCATCCTGGTTCGGCTCTCTCTTGAGCACTTGAGATGCCTCTACCATCATATACTTCATTGTATAGCTCTTTCAGCCTATCAATTATATCATTAGCTTTAGAAGCTGTTTTGAATAATGTTTCCTCAAATGCAGACAAAGCCCTGTCGTTTCCAGAAGAGGTGCTAGTGCCTTCATCATCATCATTATCAAATAGACTTCCTGAAGCAGGAGTCTTAGTCTCATCCTTAGAACTACGATTCCAATCGGGATTATGAGATTCTATAAATTTAGTAATAAAATCATCAGATACTTTTCCACCACTTTCTATTTGGTCATTGGCTTGATCAATAAAGCTTTTAGAGATCTCTCTTACTTTAATAAGTCTTTCATATTTATCTCCAGAATAAGGAAGCTTGGCAAGCCCTTTATCCACTAATTCCTCAATGAATCCAATTCTATAAAGACCCATCGCCATCTCATCATTAGTTACAGTCATGTTTCTGCTAATAGATTTGGGGTTTTTTTCTAAAAATTGTTCTCTTTTTTTGCCCCAAGCTATAGGATTTGACAAGTTGTCAGGATTAAGAAGCAATCTTTGAATAGCTTTCTCATCGAGTGTTCCATCAGCGTTTCTAGTTTCCTCTGGATATAAACTTATAATGTGAAGTATGGAGTTGGCTATCTCTTGACTATCATAATAAGATTGAAGTTCTTTTTCTCGAGGTTTCTGTAAACCTTTATTTATTTCTTCGTAAAACTCCTGATTCTTATTCGCATTTGTTTCTTCTTTAAACTCCTGATTCACATCTGTTTTCGGGTTATCGTGCGAGGACATTACCACCTCCCCCTATAGAATTGTATAAATTGCTTAAGCTTTGGAATAAATAGTGTGAAGAGGGGGACGAAGCGTTTCTATACTTGTTTAGATTTAAAAGACTTGCAGGATTCTGCAGATTTAAAAGTCTTCGAGTCTCGTCCTGATCAACAGACCCAGTCTCTTCAGGGATTAGAGTATTGTTCTGAACAGGAACCTCAGGCTCTTTCTCTTCAGGAATTGGAGCCTCGTTCTCTGTATCACCATTCATAGCATTTTTGACATTTTTGATTACGCTAGCCCATTCATCCCAGTCTTTAAGCCTACCATCATCTTTAGGAACTAAGTAACCACCTGCACCAATTGGCATGTCAGGGTACATTACATCAATATGTTCTTTTAATGCTTTTATACTACCTAAATTGTTTTGAAACTCAGGGAGTTTCCATACTCTTTTCTGAGCAAGCTGATGAAGGAAGTCTTCTTTACTCATCCCTTCAGGCTTATTTATCATACCTTTATCAAATTCTTCCTTAGCAATATTGTATTGTGTATTATAGAGCCCTTGATTAGCTTGTCCTAATGTATGTAGTTCATTTCGATACTCTTTAAGTTGAGCAACCTTAACTGCTCTATCTTCTATATCAAGCTTACGAGTGTTAAGTTCAAACTCTCTATCATTATACTTCTTCTCAAGCCATAAGCCTACAGCTCTACCAAAAGCATTATCCATCTGTCCTAAAAAATTAGGAGTGTTAAATTCAGTTCTAGATATTTGTTGTTGTTTATTATTATCGTACATTAGAAACTCCTAAGCATAGTATAGCCAAAAGCTTTAGGATTATTTCTCAGATAGGTAGTACTTCCTAATGCTGTCATAGGATCATAAGGTTCATGTCCTACAATCCTGTCTTTAGCGTAGTTAAAAACTTTATTTGTGTCAAGCTTCTTAACCCAATCGAATCCAATGTTCCCATCATTATTTAAATTCACATTTAAACCAAATCGATTTCTTCCATCATTAGTTGAAAGGATATTAGAATCTGCAGGATTATTTTCTGGATAGGTAGTACTTCCCAATGCTGTCATAGGGTTATAAGGTTCACGTCTTAGAAGCCTGTCTTTAGTGTAGTCAAAAGCAGTCTTTGCTAATAATCCACTTCCAACCTTAGCAGCTTTCGTAGCTTTGGTAGCAATCTCGGCAGTCTCCTTTGCACCACCCAATGCACCTCCTGCATATAATGAGGCAACCATACTAGCACCTTGGAGTCCACCTTCAACAGCTCCTTCCCACCATGCTCTCTTCTTTACCTTCTGAGTTGCAAGTTGTGCATTCTGTTGTCTTAATCCCATTATGCCTTGGGTCGTACCACTAATTTTATTAGCATACATTCCCTCAACAGCTCCCAGAGCTTCTCTGTTATTACGATGTTTAACTAATTGAGATGATGCCCAGTCTTGTGCTACTCTGGCATCAATACCTAATCTTTTCTGTAAGCCTTTATTATCGCTTATCATAT
>JAAYFX010000222.1 GCA_012728025.1 Clostridiales bacterium | reverse complement strand
TATATGCGGCCTTCAACCTCTTTCGGCTCATAGACCTTTGACAGTTCCTTCATCTTCTTCCTCCTGCTTATATGGCGGTTTCACCTTATTTTGCCAATAAAAAAGCCGCCCTGAAAAATCAGGGCGACTAATAATCGCGGTACCACCTGAATTCAGCGCCAAAAGGCGCTGCTCTCATTTCCCTTAACGCGGGCAAAACGCTCCGGCATTTCCTCCGGAGGGCTTAGAAGCGACAAACAGCCGATTTACGGAAAGGCTTTCACCATGCGCCTTCTCTCTTTACCGTAAAAACCCGACCATACTTCTTCGTCACAGCCATTTCACCAAATGATTATATGTTAATTAGACCTGCTTGTCAAGATATTCGCAGGCGGAAAGAGCGGCAGTGTTGCCCTGCCCCACCGCACGGGCAATTTGATAAGGTCTGCCTATGCAGTCCCCTGCCGCATAAACTCCGTTAACGGAGGTTTTCATGCCTTCATCAACAGTAATATGCCCGCTTTTTGTCTCAATCCCTGCAAGAAAGCTTGAGGGGGCTATGGTGCTTCGCAGGATGAAAACCCCCGTAACGGGAAAGCGCACCCCATCGGCGATAAGAGCCTTTACTTCCTGCTCACCGACAATTTCGTATTTTTTTGCGCTGTTTTTGTCGAAATATTCAAGCTCGCAGCCAATGGACCGAAGAAACTCCGCCTCTGCCTTTGCTTCCTCGTTAAGACCTATCATAGCGACCTTTTTGCCACGGTAAAGCATGCCGTCGCAGGTTGCGCAATATGAAACGCCCCGACCTAAAAACTCCGTTTCCCCGGAAAGCTTGTCTGCTGGACAATTCCCGTGGCTAAAATAATGGCACGGCAGTCATAATAATCCTGACCCACTGTTACGCCGAAGGCATTTCCCATGGAAAGAGCGCTCAGCGCCCGTCCTTCAATAACCTGGACTTGAGCGTCAACAATCTGCTTTCGAAAGGTTTCCAGCATTTTTTCACCGCTGACTCCCGGCATGCCCGGATAGTTTTCCAGAGTTTTTGCCTTCCATAGACTGCTCTGCTCAGGAGAGTTTGAAATGATAGTTACGCTTTTCCCCCTATTTTTTGCTGTCAACGCTGCGGATACTCCTGCCGGTCCGCCGCCAATAATAACAATATCTGTCATTTTATCTTCTCCTTCGGTGTAGTTCTGAAAAAATAGCTGCCGATATTAGTATTTGTGCTTATTCTATCACTTAATCGTTGTATTTACCAGAAAAAACATATATAATTTTAATTAGTGACATGAAATAATGCCTATACAAGACATTTAGCCCTATTTTATGTTATACTAATTGCTAAACTACTGATAAAAGGAATGTTTTCTATGGACGCTGACACCAAAAACTTTATACACGACATAATAGATGAGGATATTAAAGAGGGCGGAGCCTATGCAGGCATGAGGGTTCATACTCGTTTCCCCCCCGAGCCTAACGGCTATCTTCACATTGGACACGCCAAGGCCATTTATATAGACTTCGGGACTGCAAAAAAATATGGCGGCTTGTGCAACCTGCGCATGGACGACACGAACCCCACTAAAGAAGACATAGAGTATGTTGACGCCATAAAAGAGGATATACACTGGCTGGGCTATGACTGGGAGGATAGATTTTATTACGCCTCTGATTATTTTGAGGAAATGTACGGCTTTGCCGTAGAGCTTATAGAAAAGGGCCTTGCCTATGTCTGTGAGCTGACACCGGAGGAAACTCGTGAAATGCGAGGCAGCGTCGGTGTTCCTGCCCGCTCCCCTTACAGGGACAGGCCCATTGAAGAAAGTCTTGATTTGTTTGCTCGTATGCGTGGCGGTGAGTTTCCCAATGGCAAGATGACCCTTCGTGCAAAAATTGACCTTGCCAGCGGTAACTTCAATATGCGTGACCCTGTCATCTACCGCATTAGCCACACAAGCCACCATCGCACAGGAGATAAGTGGTGTATATACCCCATGTATGATTTTGCCCATCCTTTAGAGGATGCCTTAGAGCACATCACCCACTCTCTTTGTTCCTTGGAGTTTGAAGACCACCGCCCCCTATACGACTGGTTTATTGAAAACTGCTCTGTTCCCTCAAGACCCCGCCAGATAGAATTTGCAAGATTGGGCATAAACTATACTGTTATGTCCAAGAGAAAGTTGCGTATTCTTGTTGAGGAAGGTCTTGTTTCCGGCTGGGATGACCCCCGTATGCCCACCCTTTGCGGTCTGCGTCGACGGGGCTATACGCCAGAGTCCATACGCAGCTTTTCTGAGAGAAACGGTGTTTCCAAAACGGCAAGCACTGTGGAATTCGGCTTTCTTGAGCATTGCCTTCGTGAGGATTTAAATATCATGGCCACAAGAGTTATGGCAGTTTTGGAGCCTGTTCCCCTTACCATAACAAATTATCCCGAGGGGAAATCCGAGCTTTTCTTGGTTGAAAATAACCCGAACCGTCCCGAGGATGGTGAGAGGCAGGTTTCCTTCTCCCGTAATCTTTGGGTTGAGGCCGAAGACTTTATGGAAGTTCCCGAAAAGAAGTATTTCAGACTTTTCCCCGAAAATGAGGTTCGCCTGAAAGGTGCCTATGTGGTTAAATGCACCGGCTGTGTTAAGGATGAAAATGGAAAGGTCATAGAGGTTTTAGCAGAGTATGACCCTGAAAGCAGCGGTGGAAATCCCAAAGACGGACGGAAAATAAAAGGTACAATTCATTGGGCAGATGCTGATACCGCAATTGATGCCGAAGTTCGCTTGTATGGCAATCTATTTTCAGACCCTGACCCTGACGGCGGAGACAAGGATTTTCTCAAGTGCCTTAATCCAGAATCTCTTACTGTCCTTAAGGGCTGCAAGGTGGAAAAATCGTTGGAAAATGCCCTTGTCGGAAACTCTTATCAGTTTATGCGCAAGGGTTATTTCTGCCTTGATAATAAAGACAGCAGTCCAAAAAATCTTGTGTTTAACCGTAGTGTTGCACTAAAAGACAGTTTTAAAAAGTAATACACAAAAAGACCGCCCCTAAACCCATATAATGGTTTGGGGCGGTTTCTATTATCCTTTGACTTTCCAAGAAAAAGTATTGACAGACAGAGGTATAAATGCTATTATAATCGGGCATCTTGCGCGAGTGGTGGAATTGGCAGACTCGCTAGATTCAGGTTCTAGTGCTCATCACGGGCGTGCGGGTTCAAGTCCCGCCTCGCGCACCAAACACATATAATCCGAACCATTCAAGGCAGGTCTTTCCTGTGGGTGAAGGGTTCGGATTTGTGCTTTATCTTGATAAATTCGAGGATACTCATTTTTGCAACGGTGTTGTAAAACGCCCGGAATCAAAACCCAGGGGACCACGGAAGAAGGAACGGGATGAGTGAATAGAAAACATATTAGGGTATCGCAATTTGCGATACCCTAATATGTTTTAGCGGCTTAGGTGGAAAGCTCCCTTTTTGTCTCTTTGGGGCATATGAATTTTTGTTTTACTTTCAAGTTCCCTAGTTGACCTCTGCTCAGCTTTGAGCTGCTAGTATCTTATTATAATAAGCTACAGCCACTTATATTTGCATTCCTGATAAATCTATTAAGCAAGCCTCACCGCAAAGGTAGAGGTGAAGTTTGACCCGACCATGCTATGGTATATGTCATTTTAC